>JBASJP010000124.1:0-4626 GCA_049655345.1 Moraxellaceae bacterium | reverse complement strand
GTCTCTCCGCTTAGCTCGGCAGTAATGGTTCAGGGTCTGATCACTGGAACCAGGGTTCACGTGCCTTCATGATGAGCTGACCGGCTTGTTCGGCGCCCAGCCCTTCAATATCTGCAATATCATCAATACCTTGCTCGGCCAGATCTTCCATGGTGATCACGCCACGCGCGGCCAGCTCGAATGCCAGCTTGCGTGTCATGCCCTCCATGTTGAGCAGATCTTCAGCCGGCTCGGCACTCAACTTCTCTTCGGACACCAGCGCCTTGGTCAGCAAGGCATCCTTGGCGCGCTGGCGCAGGGCATTGACGATATCCTCGTCAAATTCCTCAATGGCCAGCATTTCCTCGATGGGCACATACGCCACTTCTTCCAACGAGGTAAAACCTTCGTTGACCAGAATGGAGGCAACATCCTCATCCACTTCAAGGTCGCGCACAAACGCGTCAATGTAGTGGTGCGATTCGGTTTCCTGCTTGGCCTGCGCAGCCTCAACAGTCATGACGTTGAGGCGCCAGCCGGTCAGCTCGGAAGCCAGCCGGATGTTCTGGCCACCACGACCGATCGCCATAGCCAGTTGTTCTTCCTCGACAGCCACATCCATGGAGTGGGAGTCTTCATCAATAACGATGGCGGCCACTTCGGCCGGCTGCAGGGCATTGATGACGTACTGCGCAGGATTATCATCCCACAGCACGATATCCACACGCTCGCCAGCAAGCTCACCGGACACTGCCTGCACACGCGCACCGCGCATACCGATACAGGCGCCCTGCGGATCAATACGCTGGTCATTGGTCTTGACGGCAATCTTGGCGCGCACACCCGGGTCGCGGGCGGCACCACGGATTTCAATGATTTCTTCGCCAATTTCCGGCACTTCGATACGGAACAGCTCGACGATCATTTCCGGACGGGTACGCGAGACCAGCAACTGGGAGCCACGACCCTCTGCGTTCACATCGAACAGCACGGCACGCACACGCTCGCCGATACGAAAGGTTTCACGCGAAATCATTTCTTCGCGGGCAAGGTAGGCTTCGGCATTGCCGCCGAGATCCAGCACAAGGCCGTCACGGGTGGTCTTCTTCACAACACCGGACAGAATCTCGCCAATACGGTTACGGTAGGCATCGACCACCAGCGCACGCTCGGCTTCGCGCACTTTCTGCACGATAACCTGCTTGGCCGTCTGGGCGGCGATACGACCGAAAACGATGGAGGGCACCTGCTCTTCACGCACGTCGCCCAGCTTCATGCCTTCGCCCTCAACATCGCTGATGGCAAGCTGCATGGCCGGAATTTCGTGATCTTCATCCGCCACCACAGTCCAGCGGCGGAACGTATCGTAATCACCCGTCTTGCGATCAATCGCGACACGCAGATCGATCTCATCGGTATTGTAATTTTTCTTGGTGGCAGCAACCAATGCCTGCTCAAGCGCCTGGAAAATCACTTCCCGGGAGACGCCCTTTTCATTGCTGACCGAGTCAACTACCAACAGTATTTCTTTGCTCATGGTTCGTTCCTTGCGGACCTCGCCTTCAATCGGAAAGACAATCAAAAATTCGGTACGACATTACCCTTGTCGATCATGGCGAACGGAATGCTTACCTGTTCGCCTTCGCACAACAACTGCACCGCATCATCGGTGACCTGCTGCACAACCCCTTTGTACTTGCGCCGGCCATTCAGCGGGCTGGCAAGACGAACCGCCACCTCACTGCCGGCAGAGCGGCCATACTGCTCCAGCGTGAACAACGGCCGATCCCAGCCCGGTGACGACACCTCAAGGGTGTACTCACCGGCAATCGGATCTTCCACATCCAGCACACCACTGACCTGGTGGCTGACCTGGGCACATCCCTCGACCGACACCCCCTCGGGGCCCTCGATAAAAAGACGCAGCACCGAGTGCTTGCCCTGCTGGTAGAACTCGATACCCCACAGCTCGTAGCCGACGGCACTTACGGCCGGCGCCAGCATTGCTGTCATGGCTTCGACTTTTTTCGATACCGCCATTGCTGCCGTCTCTCGAGTGAGGCGCAACCCGGACGGGTCGCCAATACATAAATCGCGGAAACAAAAAATGGGCACATGGCCCACTCTTCTGACCCGATCCGCGTCGGGTCCGCGCGACCTGTAAAAAAGCCCACACAAGGTGGGCTTTTTTACGAAGCTTCGTGCTGACAGCTTCCAAGTCCAAAGTGGTAGCGGGGGCTGGATTTGAACCAACGACCTTCGGGTTATGAGCCCGACGAGCTACCAGGCTGCTCCACCCCGCATCAGAGGACGGCGACTATAGGGCCGATGACCGTTGATGTCAAAGGATATTTGTCGCCTTTTTCCGTTCTCGCCCCTGGTTGGCCGACAACGGTTAAAACATGGTGCGGAAGGGGGGACTTGAACCCCCATGCCGTTAGGCACAACCACCTCAAGGTTGCGTGTATACCAATTTCACCACTTCCGCAAAACTGTGATCCCTGAGGACCTGCACCATCGCTACTTGACTGGTGCCACCGGAACATCACTACCAGCAGGCTGAGGAGCCACTGCCGGGGCCACTGGCACATCACCAGCAGGCTTGCTGTCCGTTGTTGCTGTTTCGGCCGGGATAACCGGCACCACGCCATACGACGCCGCATTCTTGCGGGCATAGATGGCAAGGCTCAGGCTGGTGATGAAGAAGATCGCCGCCAGCACTGCCGTAAAACGCGTCAGGAAACTGGCTGCACCCGCCGCGCCGAACACGGTCTGTGACGAGCCACCACCAAACGAGGCACCCATTTCTGCACCTTTACCCTGCTGCAACAGGATAAGGGCGGTCATGGCAATGGCCACCAGCACATGCACAACCAGGATCAGGGTTTCCATTACATTCGTCTCACTGCGCCACCCGGGCTGCCCGGGCAATCGCCACAAATTCATTTGCGTCCAGCGACGCTCCACCCACAAGGGCACCATCAATGTCCGGCATGGCGAACAGGGCGGCCGCATTGGCTGCCTTGACGCTACCGCCGTACAGCAACCGCAAGCCTGCAGCCACTGCCTCATCTTCCTGCGCCACCCGCGACCGCAACAGCGCATGAACGTCCTGCGCCTGCTCCGGCGTTGCCGTACGCCCGGTTCCGATGGCCCAGACAGGCTCGTAAGCCACTACTGCCTGCGCCAGCGCATTCACCCCTGCCGCAGCCAGTACGACATCAAGCTGTCGCCTCACCACCACTGCAGTTGCACCTGCTTCACGCTCGTCGAGCGTTTCACCGACACAGAGAACAGGAACAAGCCCTGCCTCCTGTGCCTTCAAAAACTTTTCCGCGACCAGCGCATCGGACTCGCCGTAATGCGTACGCCGCTCGGAGTGCCCAATGATCACGGCATGACAGCCACAATCAACCAGCATTCCTGCAGAAACTTCGCCAGTAAAAGCACCATCGTTTTCACGAGCCACATTCTGGGCCGCCAACGCGATACCACTACCCTGCAACAGACCGGCCACCTGCATCAGGTAAGCTGCCGGCGGCGCCACCCACATGTCGACGCCAACCCAGTCTGCCGTCTGCGCCTTCAGCGACTTCAGCAGTGCAGCATTGCTTGCCTGCCGTCCCTGCATTTTCCAGTTACCGGCCACCAGCTTGCGACGCATCGACCAGCTCCTTTCCGCTTTTTGCGCTACCCGCCCAACCCGGCGCGAGAGGGCCGCAATCTTAGGGAACCCGAACGCAAATGTCTATCCGTGAAAACCCTCCAGAGCGGCTTTTTTCACTTCAGAGCGGCAGGCCGGACGCGATCAGGCCAGCGCCTCGGTCACCACCCGCGCCAACTCCTCTGCCAGCCCTTCCACCACTGACTTTTCCGCACCCTCGACCATGACCCGGATCAGTGGCTCGGTGCCGGAGGCGCGCAACAATACGCGACCGCGATCGGCCAGACGTGTCTCTGCCGCCTTTACGGCCTCCAGGACACGTGGATGCGCCATCGGATCCGATCGTTTGCCAACGCGCACATTGACCAGATGCTGCGGGTATTTCTGCATGCCCTTGCGCAATTCGTGCAGCGGGGTACCGGTGCGCACCATGGCGGTCAGCACCTGAAGTGCCGCAATGATGGCGTCGCCGGTCGTGGTCTTGTCGAGACAGACGATATGCCCGGAGGCCTCACCGCCCAGCATCCAGCCCCGACCTTCCATCTCGGCCATCACATGGCGATCGCCAACCCTGGCCCGCACGAACTCCAACCCCATCTCCCGCACGGCAACCTCCATGCCGAGATTGCTCATCAGGGTACCCACCACGCCGCCAATACCGTTACCGGTCGCCATGCGCTCGCGGGCAATTATCACGATGAGTTCGTCACCGTCGACCAGTTCGCCATGCCGGTCCACCATCAACACCCGGTCACTGTCGCCATCAAAGGCAATGCCAAGATCAGCGCCCTGCTCTACTACCGCCTTCTGCAGCGCCTCGGGGTGCGTGGAACCACAGTCCCGGTTGATATTGAGGCCATCCGGCGCACACGCCAGTTTGATGACGTCGGCACCCAGCTCGGTGAACACCGACGGCCCTACCTGATAGGCGGCGCCGTTGGCACAATCCAGCACGATCTTCAGGCCGCGCAGGCTGAGGTGGA
>JBASJP010000123.1:0-11382 GCA_049655345.1 Moraxellaceae bacterium | reverse complement strand
TTCCAATCCCTTCCTGCTCTCGGACCTGCGCTTCCCCAAGGTGGATGCAGTAGAGCCAGAGGCAGCACTGTCCATTAATGAGCCGCCGTTCAAGTGCTGGCTGCTGCCCGCGCATGAAGGCAAGCAGCTAAGCAAAGAAGCCGCGCATCGTTTCAGTGTGGGCACAACCGTCGCAGAAATTGTGCGGCTGTTACAGGGCGCCGCTGCCGGTGAAATAACCATTGGTGACAAGCCGCTTCGCCCCGGCGACATTGCCGTGCTGGTTCCCAAACACAAGGACGGTCGCGCCATTACCGAGGCACTGGCCGAAGCGGGCGTGCCGGCCGTCATTCGCAGCCAGGATTCCGTATTTGCCACCGATGAAGCACATGATGTGCTGTCGGTGCTGGAGGCCATTACAGCACCGGGCCGGGACGGGCAGGTGAAGGCTGCGTACCTTTCCAGGTTGCTGGGTGGCACGGTTGAATCGCTGTATGCCGAGCAGGAGGATGATGCACGCTGGTCATCCCTCATCGAGCAATTGCTGGAGGCCCGCGAGCGCTGGCTTACGCAGGGCTTCATGCCCATGTGGGAAAAGTGGCTGGCCGCATTCAATGTGTATGAGCGCGTGCTGACGGGTGCGTATGGCGAGCGTCGTCTCACCAATCTGCGTCATCTTGCGACCCTCATGCAGCAACAGGCCGACCTTGATCCGGTGCCGGAACGACAACTCGCCTGGCTGCGTGAACAGGTCCGTGATGGTGAAACCACCGAAGACACACAACTGCGTCTGGAAAGCGATGCCGAGCGCGTGCAGGTGTTGACCATTCATGTCAGCAAGGGCCTCGAATATCCCGTCGTGTTCTGTCCCTTCCTGTGGGATGGCGCGCTGCTGCAAAAAGCTGATGCCCACCGTGCAGAATATCGTGCGGGTGACCAGTCGCTGCTCGATCTGGGTTCCGACAAGTTCGAGCATGCGCAAACCCGCATGGCGACCGAACGCCTCGCCGAAAAACTGCGTGTGCTCTACGTTGCGCTTACACGCGCCAAATATCGCTGCTATGGCGTGTGGGGCTGGGTGAAGGAAAGCGAACAGGCCCCGTTCAGCTGGTTGCTGCTTGGTGGCAATACCGAAGGCGATCCCGATGCCGATATTCTGGCTCGCGACCTGAAACGATTTGAATACGCCGCCTATGCGGATGCCCTGGGCAACATGGCCACACAGGTGCCGGAAGGTTTTGCCTGGCAGGCGCTGGATGCCGACATTCCGCAGCTGACCATGCCGACAGCGCTGGCCGCAGAAGGCGAGCCATCAATTCCGTCGTTCAGCCGTTCCCTGAACCGGCGCTGGCGCGTGAGCAGCTTCACCGGTCTTTCCGAAAGTGCGCATGACCAGTCGCACAAGGGAGAAAGTCCTGACCACGATCTGGATCTTCCCGAGAGTGTTATACAGAAGGTTGTTACGCCGGAAGTTGCCGCGCCAGAAACCATGCAGGAGCCGCAAGGCATTCATGCCTTTCCGCGTGGCGCACGTGCCGGCGTGTTCTGGCATGCCGTGCTGGAGGATTGCGTGGGTGTGAATGTGCCGGACCGTCTGGCCCTCATCACCGAGCGCCTGCAACAACATGCCTTGCCGGTTGAGTTGGCTGCGCAGGTCAATGAAACGCTTGCACGGTTGTTGGAAACCCCACTGGATGCCGAGGGCGCCCGCTTGGGTGCGCTCGACGCCGCGCGCGCCGAAATGGAATTCCTCTATCCCGTGCAGCAACTGGCACCGCAACAGTTCCAGAGCCTGCCGGATGTGCCGGAACGTTATCGTGAGGCCCTCAAGGCACTCGATTTCCCCACGCTCAAGGGCTACCTCAAGGGCTTCATCGACCTGATCTACCGTCACGACGGCCGCTATTACGTGCTCGACTACAAGACCAACTGGCTGGGCCCGGATGATCGCGCCTATACCGCCGAGCGCATGGAAATCGCCATGGCAGATTCGCATTACTACCTGCAGTACTGGCTGTATGTGCTTGCCCTGCACCGGCATCTGCAAACCGTGAAAGCCGATTACGACTACGACCGTGATATCGGCGGCGTGCGTTATCTGTTCCTGCGCGGTATCGCGGCGGAAACCCGTGGCGTGTATGCCCGCAAGCCATCGCGCGCGTTGATTGAATCTCTGGATGGACTGATGCGCGGCAAGAAAACAGGACATGAGCATCCAGCACAGGGAGTGACAGCATGACCCATGTGATCTCTCCACTGATGCAATCCTCACGGACGTGGCTGGCGCGTGAAGCCCCTGATCTGCCCGCTGATTTGCTTCTGGCCATTGATGCCCTGTATCAGGCCGTGGAGGGCGGGCATGTCTGTATTCGTGTAGATGTCGAACATGCCGACGCATGGCTCGCCACAGGCTGGGTCGGTCGTCCCGGCGCCTATTGCCCCTTCATTCTGGAAGCCAGCATTCTGGAAACCAGCGGGCGTTTTTATCTGGCGCGGTATCACAGCCATGAAGAGGATGTTGCCGCTGGACTCAAGTCCCGCGCCTCGCAGTTGTTCACGCCCCGTGATCCGGCCCGGTTGCAGGCTGATCTGGATGCGCTGTTTACCGGCGGCCCGGAAGATCGGCAGCGCCTTGCGGCATTAGTGGCCCAATTCAAGCCGCTCACGCTGGTCAGTGGCGGGCCCGGCACCGGCAAGACCACCACCGTGGTGAAAATGCTCGCGCTGTTGCAGGCACAGGCTGGTGATGCGCCGTTGCGGATTTTATTGGCAGCGCCCACAGGCAAGGCGGCACAACGCTTGTCCGAATCCATCCGCAATGCCACGCAGTCGCTCGATATTCCTGATGATGTAAATGCCTGCATTCCCGAAGCCGCTCAAACCCTGCATCGCCTGCTCGGTGCGCAAGGGGATACGGGCCGCTACCGTCACGATGCCGGCAATCCGCTGGCGTGTGATGTTTTGCTGGTTGATGAGGCCTCCATGATTGATCTTGCGCTCATGCAGGCCGTACTGGCTGCCTTGCCGGATGAGGCGCGCCTGATATTGCTCGGTGATCGTGATCAGCTGGCCTCGGTGGAGGCGGGCAGTGTGTTTGGTGACCTCTGTGCCAGCGATGGCATGAGTGAAGCACTCAGTCAGGCACTTGCACCATATAACGTGGCGGTTGCTCCGGGAGCCATCAGCAGCCCTCTGGCAGATTGCCGCGTGGAACTCACCCGCAGTTACCGCTTTGCAGCCGACAGCGGTATTGGTGCGCTGGCACGTGCCGCGCGCGCGGGAGATGCCACCGGTTTTCCGGCCACACTCGACAGCAGTCCCGATCTTTCACGCTGCAGCACGGCCCGGTTGCGCGAACAGGTGCAGCAGGGCTATGCAGCCTATCGTGATGCCGCCAAAGCCGGTGACACTGCCGCAGCATTTGCCGCGTTCCTTAACTTCCGCGTGCTATGTGCTCATCGTCAGGGTCCCGCCGGCGTCGACGGCCTCAATGCCCTGATGGAGCCGGCAGGCACCGTCTGGTATGCCGGTCGCCCGGTGATGGTGCGCGCCAACGATTACGCACTGCGCCTGTTCAATGGCGATATCGGCCTGTGTTTGCCCACCGCAGAGGGGCTGCGTATTTGCTTTGAAGCAGCACCCGGGCAATACCGCGTCTTGTCGCCCGGACGCCTGCCGGCACACGAGTCCGCCTGGGCCATGACCGTGCATCAGTCACAGGGCTCGGAGTTTGATGAAGTGCTGCTGGTCTTGCCGGAGGTGGTGACACCCGTGCTGGACCGGCCGCTCATCTACACCGCAGTCACGCGCGCCAAATCACGCTTCGCCCTGTGCGGCGCCGCGCCTGTGCTGGAGGCTGCACTGGCCACGCTGCCACAACGGGAGTCGGGATTGGTGGAGAAGCTGTCGATTTGATCCTTCTAGTTCAGGCCGCCCAGGCCACGTCCCTCCACTGCCCTGGTCTTCTGGCTTCCACACCGCGCAGCCACTCCTCCAGCAGAAGCAGGCCTTCCGGCCAGTCGCCCAAGTCGGAGTCGGCATTTATATGGCCTGCCCCATAGGCAAGATGAAGCTCGGCGCCCCATTGATCTGCCAGCTCTGCCGCCCGCCAGGCGTCGCAGCAACGGTCGTTGTCGCTGCCAATCAGCAGGGCGGGAAAGGGCAAGCGAGCTGACGGGATGGGCGCAAAGCGACGCAATACCGGGGATACCGTGCGGCGCTCTACATCAGCGGGTGCCACCAGCAGGGCGCCCACCACCCTGAGCCTGTGCTGCCTTGCCCAGTGCGCAATGGTGATGCATCCCAGGCTGTGGCCGATCAGCAGGACAGGCTTTTTGCACTCGCTGATGGCCTTGTCGAGTACGGCAATCCAGTCTTCGCGCTGAGGGGTGTCCCAGTTGTCCTGCCGTACGCGGCGAAAGGTCGGGAACAGCTGCTCCCAGCGGCTTTGCCAGTGCCCGGCGCCGGAGTTGTGCCAGCCCGGCAGCACCAGAACATCGTATCGGTCGAGGACTGTACTCAATCCGGATGTGCTTGCCATGATTGCCCCCCCATGTCTGGTGCTGTTGTGCGATGAGGAAAGCCTACGACATGGCTTTTATTCTTAAAAATAATGTTTTTCTATTTCTATATAACCATTTGATTGTATGTCTCGATTTTTGCCGTAAATGTCCCTTCGGTCAGGTAATGAGTCATTGGGGCGGCCGGCTGAGTGCCCTTACAATCAGCGCCTTGATGTCTTCCGTTCCTGATTTGGCAATTGAGGCTGTATGAGCAAGTTCTTTGACCGTCCTGTGCGTTTTTACAAGGCCAGCTCCGCGTTTGTGAACAATGCCGTGCAGCGACGGGTGAACAAGGCGCGATATATCCAGGCGGACAAGTCGGACTATGAGGTGATCTGCACGGACGGATTGATGACGGTGCGGCATTACAAGCCGCTGCCTGCTGGTTCTACCGTGCTGATCGATGGCAAGCCCTATGTGGCACGCCAGCGCCGTTTTGCCATACCACTGGTTCTGGTGCCGCCGCTCGGTGTGTTTGGCTGGATATTCGACCTCCTCGCCGATCGCAGCATGGTGAGGTATTTCCTGTCGCATGGTTTTGAGGTGTACCTGATTGATTGGGGCGCACCCCGTGCAGACGACAGTGATATCTCCCTGGAGGACTACGTTTGCCGCTGGTTCCCCAAGGCGATGGCGGCCATTCGTGCCCATAGCGGCAGCGAGGAGCAGTCGCTGGTGGGTTACTGTATGGGTGGCTTGCTGGCGCTGATGTATCTGGCCTCCAGTCAGGATGACAAGGTCGAGAACCTGGTGACGATTGCCTCGCCCGTGGACATGCACCGGATGGGGTTTGCCGGCCCGCTGAGCCGGGTGCTGAGCAAGCCGGTATGGGCCATCGGCAAGGTGACGGGACTCAAGATCACGGAAATGGAGCGCCGGTTTTTTCATGTGCCGGGCAAGCGTCTTTCGCTCATGTTCAAGATGACCAATCCCATGGGCACGGTTTCCAGCTATGTGCAGCTGGTGCGCAACATGGCCGATGATGAATACGTGTCGCGCTACATGACCATGAATGAATGGTTTACCAACATGCCGGACTATCCGGGCGCGACCGTACAGGAAATGATCCGCAAGATGGGCTTGTACAACCGTATGGCCAAGGGACGTTTCCGGATTGGCAATCGTGTTGCAGAGTTCGCCACAATCCGCTCAAATCTTTTGGCTTTTGCTGGAGATAACGACAAGATCGTGCCTGTTGCTGCTGCCGAGGCCATCATGGGTGTGGTCAGTTCAACGGACAAGACCTTTCATATCGTGCCCGGTGGCCATGCCGGGGTTTTTACTGGCAGCAAGGCTGCCCACACCACCTGGGCCATCAGCAAGGACTGGCTGGGTGAGCGTTCCCGGCCACTGGCTGCGGAAATTGCAGCCTCAACCTGAGTTATCCGTTCCCTGATGTCAGTCACCGGCAAATCGGGGACTGACATAATCGCTCAGTCATGACTGTCATTGCTGTCACTTGCTGTCATGCCATCTGTCCGCATGTCTGTATAGAATCCGGTGACTTGCCGTTCACGGATCATGCCAATGAGAACCCGTATCACCGAATTGCTGGGGATTGCCCATCCCGTACTGTCTCCCGGCATGACCTATGTATCCAATGCTGATCTGGTTGCGGCCGTGTCGAAGGCTGGTGGGCTGGGTATTCTGGCGGTTGGTCATTTGTCACCGGAAGAAACCCGTGCCGAAATCCGCCGTGTACGCTCGCTGACGGACAAACCGTTTGGTGTGGGGGTTGCCCTGATCATGCCGGGTGCGGCGCAAAATGCCGAAATTGCCATCGAGGAAAAAGTTCCCGTCCTGAATTTCTCGCTGGGCAAGGGCGACTGGATCTGCAAGCGTGTACATGCCTATGGCGGCAAGGTGATTGCTACCGTGGTGAATGAAAAACATGCGCAGGCAGCGGAGCGCTCCGGCGTGGATGCCTTGCTGGTGACCGGGCATGAAGCTGCTGCCCATGGTGGTGATGTCACCTCGCTGGTTCTGATACCGGCCATTCGCCAGATTTCATCGTTACCAATCATTGCGACCGGAGGCTTTGGCACTGGCGGAGGCCTGATTGCGGCACTGGCACTGGGTGCTGATGCAGTAGCGATGGGGACGCGTTTTGCAACATCACAGGAAAGCCCTGTGCACGCCAACACGAAAAAACTGATCACGGAAAAATCCGTGAGCGACACGCTCTACACACCGAATTTCGACGGCATGCCCTGTCGAATAATGAAGACACCTCCCGGTGTTGCGGCAGCAGCAAAACCACTGTCATTGCCTCGTATCATGATGAAGGCCCTGCAGGCGGCGCGTGAGCTTGGCCGTCCGCTGACGGCTCTGGTCCGGGACGTACTGAAGCAGGGCTTTGCACAGACCTTGCAACTCGCTTATTTTGGCGCCGCCACTTTGCAGATCCGCAAGGCCGTCATTGAAGGTGATCATGTCACCGGGGTACAGCTTATTGGTCAGGTACAGGGACTGGTAAAGGATGTGCCCAGTGTTGAAGTCATCATGCAGCGCGTGATGCAGGAAGCCGCGGCTGCTCTGGCCGAGGTCAATTCACGGGTGCGGGTCTGAGCGACGCAGCTCAGCAATTCGTGCCAGGGAGTCATTTCATGGATGCCATTCAAACCATGCTGACACGCCGTTCGCGTGGCCAGCTTTCGAGGCCTGTTCCTCCTCCGGAAGTGCTCGACAAGGCTTTTGCCTGCGCCTTGCGTGCACCGGACCATCGCATGCTACGCCCATGGCGTTATCTGATCATTCAGGACGACGCACTGGTTGCGCTGGGCAATGTGTTTGTCAAAGCCTCTCTGGCAGACAAGCCCGGGCTTGAGCCACCGGAGATTGAGCGTTTGCGCAACATGCCGCAACGTGCGCCGCTGATTGTGGTTGCCATTACCCGTCATCACGATGATGCCAAGGTGCCACGTGACGAGCAGGTGCTCTCTACAGGGGCTGCTGTCCAGAATTTCCTGCTGGCGTTGCATGCGCAGGGATATGCCGCCATGTGGCGTACGGGGCCGCTGGCAGCGCATCCGGTCGTAATGGCGGCGCTGGGCCTGACAACAGGGGAGTCAATTGCCGGATTCATTTATACCGGCACTGGCATGGCCGAGGCCAAGCCCCAGTCACCACTGGTAAAGGATGATTTTGTTCTGGAGTGGCGCGGATGAGTGATTCTTCACAGCGTGCTGCGGATCTGGTTCGGGTGCTGCATGCAGATATTCCGCTCACCGCAGCCATGCAGTTGTCACTGCAGTCTTTTGACGGAAAAACCCTGGTATTCAAGGTTCCACTGACGCCCAACGTGAATGACAAGGGTACGGCCTTTGCCGGCAGTATCACGTCACTGGGTTGCATTACCGGATGGGCATTGCTGACGCTCTGGAGCGAGCAGGTGTTCGGGCATTGCCAGTGCGCGGTGTACGACGCGCAGTTCCATTTCAGTCAGCCACTGCATGGTGATTTTACTGCAACCGTTTCGTTGCCCGACATGGCGCACATCACCGACAGCATCCGGCGCAAGAACAAGGGCAAGGTGTCGCTGGATATTGAGCTGGCAGACAGCAATGGCGTGGCAACACGGCTGCATGCCCGCTATGCGGTGTGGCGCGGCTAACAGGTTGATTGCCTCGCCGGTTTGGCTGAAGCCTGGCCTCAGGCCCGGATGCCCGCCAGGCTGAAGCGCACGATGTGTGTGGCCAGCTCGTCGATTTCTTCCTCGGTTCGGGGAATCTTTATGCCCAGTCGGGTCAGCATCGGTTCGGCCAGCCCGTAATAGAAGCACTGGCTGACCAGACTGATGGCAAGCCTGCTCAGTTCCTCTTCGTCCAGTTCGCGGCCTGCAACCACCATCACCACAGAGCGTGTGATGCCGTGCTGCGGGGTCACGATCTCTTTCACCAGATAATCCAGTGCCTCGGTTGGCTCGACAAACTCTCGCACGCACATGCGGGTCGGGCGATCTTTTTCATCATTGCCCAGTACGCGTTGCAGGATGTTCTTTACCAGCCAGTAGAGCCGCTCTTCCGGTGAGGCCTTGGTGGTTTCCTCGGTTTCCAGAGGGTAGTCGGCAATCATCTGCTCGGACTGGGCCTTCATCACTGCCTGATAAAGCCCCATCTTGCTGCCGAAGTGGTAGTTGATTGCCGCTACATTGGCTCTGGCACGGTCGGCAATGTCACGAATACGCGTGGACTCAAAACCAAGGTCGGCAAACAGGGGCTTTGCAGCTTCGATGAGTGCAGTACGTGTGGAGGCAGTGGAGTCTGTGCCGGTGGAGGCAAGGGGGCGGATACGGTACATGGGGCTTCCGGGCGCAGGGAGATGGAAATGGTTGATTAAAACGGCTGTTTAAATTAATCGATTACAGTCCCGGTTGGCAAGCCCATGGCGTGACCTGGCTGGTTTTACCTGGTGGTATGTACGCCATACTCACCGGTATGGTAGAACGTCACTCTTATCCGGTATTCCTACCTCCACAGGCAAGTCGACATGAGAGAGGCATTGCTGGCGGCGCTGCGTGAGGTCGCCCAGAGGCAGCACCCAAAACGGCCCACCGAAAACGATGTGGCGCTGGCAGCAGGCGTTGATGTGGCGACTGTGAGGGAACATCTGGGGCCGGCAGACAATTTCATGGCATTGCTGGCGTATCAGACGCCGGCGTCTGATACGCGTGAGCGGATCATTGCCAGTGCCGCACGCGTGTTTGGCCAGAAGGGCTTTCAGCGGGCCAGTCTTGATCAGGTAGCCGCAGATGCAGGCCTGACCAAGGGGGCCATTTACTGGCACTTCAAAAGCAAGAATGACCTGTACTTTGCCTTGCTGGACTCCCGTTTTCAGCGGGACACCAGCAGCATGCTGGGGTCGGTTGCCCGGATGGCCGCCGGTCCCGCAACTGCCAGTGTCGTCAAGATGATGGCGGCTGTGTTCAGCTCCGGGCTTGAGCAGGCCACGGCAGACCCTGACTGGCCACGCCTGTTTGTCGAGGTGATGGGGCAGTCGCGTGAGCCTGAGGTGCGTGACCGTATCGCCCAGTTTTATGAGCAAGGCTGGGAGTTTGTCGGGCGCATGGTGCGCGACATGCAGACGGCCGGACTGGTGCGCAGTGATATCGATCCCGACCTGATGGCTACATTCTGGTTTGCGCTGGGCGACGGCCTGATTCTGGCCTGGCTTTCACAGCCGGACCGCATTGATTTCTCGGTTCTTTCCGAAGGCATTCTGGACATGATGTGGCGCGGGATTGCGCCGGTTAATTCCCATTCAACTCCCGATAACAACGATACCGGAGCTGTTGCAACATGACACACCTGACCCGTACCCCGACCACTGTGGCGCTGCTGGCGCTGGTCTCTGTTTTTGGTCTCGCCGGTTGTGGTGACAAAAAAGAGGAAGCTGCGGTAATGACTACCGCTGAGGCTCCGCTGGAGTTGCTGCCTGCTGATGTTGCCGTGGTCAAGCGTGGCGTGCTGGCGGGCGGATTGCCAGTGACGGGTGCCTTGCAGGCGGTGAACCAGACAACGGTACAGGCGCGTGTTGCTTCGGATATTTCGGCCGTGCTGGTGCGTGAAGGCGAGCATGTAGAGAAAGGCCAGGTATTGGCACGTCTGGGCGTGCAGGATCTGGAAGCACGTGTCAAACAGGCCGAGGCACAACTGGCCAGTGCCAGTGTAGAAGCCCAGTTGTCGCGTGCGCTCGTTGATCGCAATCGCAAGCTGTTTGAAAAGAACTATTTTTCTGAAAATGATTTTGCCCGCAGTCAGGGCGAGGCAGAAGCGCGTGAAGAGGCCGTGCGTGCACAGCAGGCTGTTGTGGATATTGCCCGCAAGGCGCTGAACGATGCGGCCGTGCGTGCCCCCATGAGCGGTATCGTGGCAAAGCGTTACGTAGAGCCGGGCAGCAGTGTCGGCATGGATGCCCGTCTTTTCGATATCGTGGATTTGCGCGAGATGGAGCTGGAAGTTTCGCTTCCGGCATCCGAAGTGCCGCGGTTACGTGTTGGTCAGCCTGTCAGCTTTACGGTTGATGGTTTTGGTTCCCGTGGCTTTGAGGGGCAGATAGCCCGTATAAACCCTGTGGCGGATGCGGCAACACGTGCCATTGCCGTGTATGTGCGGGTAAAGAATTCTGATGCTGCACTCAAGGGTGGCATGTTTGCCCGTGGCGAGATTGCTTCCGGTACGGGGCAGACGGCCGTGATCATGCCGCTGAATGCAGTCCGTCGTGGTGACGCCGGCTCCACCGTGTTTGTCCTCAAGGACGGCAAGCTGGAGCTGCGGGTTGTGACGCTGGGCACTATTGATGAGCGTGCCGGTCAGGCAATTGTCATCAGTGGTGTCGCTGATGGCGAGACCGTAGTGGTGGCCAGCCTCAATGAGCAGGCCGCCAATCATCCTGCCAAAGTGGTCACCCTTGGCAAGTAAGCCACCCGACTGGAGTTAATGGCTATGTGGCTTACCCGCGTCAGTATCAACAATCCCGTCTTTGCTGCCATGATGATGTTTGCGCTCATGGTGCTTGGATTATTCTCCTGGAAGGATATCGGGGTTGAGGAATTTCCCAATGTGGAATTTCCGTTTGTCATCATCAACACCAATTACATTGGCGCTTCACCGGAAGTGGTGGAGTCCGATGTCACGCGCAAGATCGAGGATTCCGTCAACACCATTGCCGGTGTGAAACGAGTGTTCTCTACCTCATATGAGGGCCGTTCGTTTGTGGCCATCGAGTTCTATCTGGATGTGCCTGTTGCGGTGGCCGTGCAGGATGTGCGCGACAAGATTGCACTGATCAAGAATGATTTCCGCGATGAGGTCGATGACCCCATCATCGAGCGCTACAACCC
>JBASJP010000122.1:0-4555 GCA_049655345.1 Moraxellaceae bacterium | reverse complement strand
CACCGGCATTGGTGCCGATGTTGCCGCCGATCTGGCTGGAGCCGGCACTGGCAAAGTCGACCGGGTAATACAGGCCCTGCTCTTCGGCAAAGTTCTGCAGCTGTTCGGTCACCACGCCTGCCTGTATGCGCACCATGCGGTCTTCCGGCACGAACTCCAGAATCCTGTTCATGTGGTCAAAGCTGACCACCACCTCGCCATTGGCTGCCACCGCGCCAGCAGACAGCCCGGTACGGCCACCCGACGGCACCAGCGCCAGTTTCATCTCGTTGGCCAGCAACACCACGTCACGCACCTGCTCGATGGAGGACGGAAACACGATGACGGACGGGGCCGGCGCATAGATCTTCGTCCAGTCACACCCCCAGGTTTTCAGGCTGTCCGCATCGGTTTTCACGCGGTTCTCGCCAACAATCGCGGTCAGGCGGGACAGGATTTCAGGGGCAAGCGACATGGCAAGCAACTCCATACAGGGCAGGGGTCAGACTGAACGGTCCCGCGGCACAGGGCCGAACTTGCCGGTCAAAAGGGCTCCGGCCGGCCGGTGTCTCGCGGGGCGCATCATGGTAACATACGCGGCTTATTTTTCCGGCCCGGTCCGCCAGGACCCGGCCCTGTCTGCCCCGAGGATGCCCATGAGCCAGCTCTCTCTCGACAAGTCCAAGATCCGTTTCCTGTTACTGGAAGGCGTGCACCAGAACGCCCTGGACGTGCTCAAGTCCAACGGCTACACGAATATCGAGTACCTGAAGACGGCCCTGGACGAAGACGCCCTGATCGAGAAGATCAAGGACGCCCACTTTGTCGGCATCCGCTCGCGCACCCAGATCACCGAAAAGGTGCTGGAGGGCGCCAACAAGCTCATCGCCATCGGCTGCTTCTGCATCGGCACCAACCAGGTCAAGCTCAAGGCCGCCATGGAGAAGGGCATTCCCGTCTTCAACGCGCCCTACTCCAACACCCGTTCCGTGGCCGAACTGGTCCTTGGTCAGCTGATCCTGCTGCTGCGCGGCATCCCCGAGAAGAACTTCCTGGTGCACCGTGGCGGCTGGAGCAAGTCGGCCGAAGGCTCCTGGGAAACCCGTGGCAAGACCCTCGGCATTGTCGGCTACGGCAGCATCGGCTCGCAGTTGTCCGTGATTGCCGAATCGCTCGGCATGACCGTGATCTATTACGACACCGTCACCAAGCTGCCGCTGGGCAATGCCCGTCAGGTCGGCACCATGGACGAGCTGCTCGGCACCGCTGACGTTGTCACCCTGCACGTTCCCGAGCTGGCCTCCACCAAGAACATGATGAAGGCCGAACAGTTTGCCAAGATGAAGAAGGGCGCCATTTTCATCAACGCGGCACGCGGCACCTGCGTGGACATTGATGCACTGGCCGATGCCATCAAGAGCAAGCACATTGGCGGCGCCGCCATCGACGTGTTCCCGAAAGAACCCAAGGCCAACGACGAGATTTTCGAATCGCCCCTGCGCGGCCTCGACAATGTCATCCTCACCCCGCACATCGGCGGCTCCACGCTGGAAGCGCAGGCCAACATCGGCCTGGAAGTGGCCGAGAAATTTGCGCGCTACTCCGACAGCGGCAGCACCCTGTCTGCCGTGAATTTCCCGGAAGTGGCCGTGCCCCTGCAGCCCGGCAAGCACCGCCTGCTGCACATCCACAAGAATGTGCCCGGCGTGCTGATGAACATCAACCGCGTGTTCGCCGAAAACAACATCAACATCAGCGCACAGAGCCTGATGACCAACGAATCCATCGGTTATCTGGTGATGGACGTGGACAAGGAATACTCCACAGTCGCCCTGGAAAAACTGCAGCACATCGACGGCACCATCCGTACGCGCGTGCTGTACTGATCAGGCAGTTGATCCGGCAAGGTTGACCCATGAAAAAGCCGGCGCAAGCCGGCTTTTTCATTTACCTTTCAATGCAGGTCACCGCCCCGGCAGCCTCATCATTTGTGGCCCTTGCCCTTGTGCCCGTTGCCGTTGCCGTTGCCGTTGCCTTTATCATGGTGCTTCCGATTACCGTCACCGCCGTGATTATCGTGGTACTGCGGCACATAGACCGTGTTGTACCAGCTATCCTGCACAAAATAGACGGGACGGTTGCAGGCATTATAGGCACCGCAATGCTTGCTCCAGTTCTTTGCATGCCCCGGCGGCACCCGCATGTAAACCGGCTGTATCACCTGACCCACGCGCACGCGCTGCACATACTTTGGCTCGGCATAAATCAGTTGCGGCCGGTATGTGTTGCCGATATCAATGGTGCCGTAAAAACCCGGCTGCCCGACAGTCACCGAGACACCTACATCGGCGGCGAAGGCTGGAGTAAGTGTCACGGCAAGCGTGATCACTCCAAATAAACGTTTCATGGCGATTTACCTTCATTCAACTGGATATCCGTTTGACGCCCAGACAATCAAACGGCTGACTCATTAAAGCAGTCGTGCTACTTGCAATAGGCTCTATCAACGCCACCTGCAAGACATATCCGGTCAACCCGCCAGAATCGCTCCAAATAAACTTAAAAGGCCATGCCTTATATGGAAACCGGGATTCCTGCGTGCGGTAACGCACACAGGAATCCCGCCAGCAATTGCCTACGCTTTTTCTTCACCACCAATAAACCGGTAAATGCCAGCCCCGATCATGGCGCCTGCAATCGGTGCCAGCCAGAACAGCCAGAGCTGTGCCGTGGCCCAGTCACCAACAAAGACGGCGACACCCGTACTGCGCGCCGGATTCACCGAGGTGTTGGTGACGGGAATGGAAATGAGGTGGATGAGGGTAAGTCCCAGGCCGATGGCAATGGGCGCAAATCCCTGCGGTGCGCGCTTGTCAGTAGCCCCCAGAATGATGATCAGGAACATCATGGTCATCACCACTTCGGTCACCAGCGCCGCCGTCATGGAGTAGCCGCCCGGGGAATGGGCACCGTAGCCGTTGGACGCAAAACCGGCCGAGACATCAAAGCCTGCCTTGCCACTGGCAATCAGGAACAGCACACCACCTGCCACGATGCCTCCCAGCACCTGTGCCACGATGTACGGCAACAACTTGCTGGCGGGAAAACGCCCGCCGGCCCACAACCCGATGGAAACGGCCGGATTGAGATGGCAACCCGAGATATGGCCAATGGCAAAGGCCATGGTGAGCACGGTCAGGCCAAAGGCCAGGGAGACACCATGCAAACCAATGCCAACCTCGGGAAAGGCAGCGGCCAGTACCGCGCTGCCGCACCCGCCAAGAACCAGCCAGAAGGTCCCGATAAACTCTGCACCATATGCTTTCATGATGATCTTCCTTGTATGTGGGCGGAACGGTAATACAACCTTATCTTTATGACAGAAACGGGTAAAAAACCAGTGCGTAGCCGCCATAAGCCGCCGTTTAACCTTCCACCCGCAGACATCCGCCTCTAGACTCGATAGTGTCCAACGTTCTGTGCCCCGTGTTCTGGAGGAACCATGCGCCTTGTCCGTTTGCTGCTCATCCCAGTCCTTGCCCTGACCGCCCAGCTGGCCGAAGCGGCTCGCCCCACGCTGGCCGTACTGCCCTTTACCGTGGACAAGCAGGTGATCATGGTCACTCCCGATGCCATCCTGCAGGGTACGGTGGAAAGCCAGACCTCACTGCTGACGGACGAACTGATTCACCAGCTGGTCGCCACCCGCAAGTTTGACGTGCTGGAGCGTCAGCGTGTCGATGATCTGGTCCAGGAAAAGGAATTTCAGGAAAGCGACTACGCCTCTCCGGATGAAGCACCAAAAATCGCAAAGCTGCTGGGCGCGGATTACTTTGTGCTGGGTCGCATTGACGACATCGGTGCCGAATCGGTCAGCAAGGCCATCCCCTACTCCACCCAGGTGAACATTCAGCAGGAAGGCCACATCAAGCTTTACCTGCGCGTGATTGATGCACGCACGGGCCGCATTGTGGCCGCGGAAAAATTCAGCCAGGACGCCGTGCTGCGCCAGGCCAGGAAAGGCGAAACCATCGGCGGCAAACTGCTGTCCGGGGCCGCCGCCGCCATGGTCAGCCGCATTACCGACACCGTGTTCCCGCTGCGGGTGGCCCGTGTGGAAGGCAAGGTGATTTACCTTAACCGTGGCGCCGAGAGCAGCGGCCTGAAAAAGGGCGATGCCCTTGCCGTGTTCAGTCAGGGTGAAGCCATTATTGATACGGACACCAATGAAACACTGGGTCATGCCGAAACCGATGTGGCACGCGCCACAGTCACGGAAGTGCTGCCCCGTTTTGTGAAGGCGGAAATTACCGACGAGGCGACGGTCGAGGCCGGCATGCTGGTACGCAAGGCCGATGCAGCAGTGGCAGCACCTGCCGCAGCTGATACCCCCCGCGGCCCCCGCTGGTAAACCGGCAAGAGACAGGAACGTCCTGAACATGCGCCTATTTCGCGGGATATCCCTGCTGTTGCTGCCGGTAGTTCTGGGTGGCTGTGCGGCAGGCTCGGTCCTCATGCCCTACCCCTCGCAGGCATCAGGCTGGCAACGCTCACTGGAGCAGAGCCAGCCCGATAC
>JBASJP010000121.1:0-2375 GCA_049655345.1 Moraxellaceae bacterium | reverse complement strand
AGGCGTCAGACAGTTCGAACGCCTGTTCGGCGGTCAGGTGCTCAAGGCCTTCAATCTCAAGGATGCGGCCGTTGAACACGTTCTTCTTGCCCTTCTTCTCGATGGTCAGTTCACCGCGCTGGATGGCTGCGTAGGGAATTGCATGCACGAGGTCACGCAGGGTGATGCCAGGCTGCATGGTGCCCTTGAAGCGCACGAGCACGGATTCCGGCATGTCCAGCGGCATCACGCCGGTGGCAGCGGCAAACGCGACCAGGCCAGAACCGGCCGGGAAGGAAATGCCCAGCGGGAAGCGGGTGTGCGAGTCACCGCCGGTGCCGACAGTGTCCGGCAGCAGCATGCGGTTAAGCCAGGAGTGGATGATGCCGTCGCCCGGGCGCAGCGATACGCCGCCACGGTTCATGATGAAGTCTGGCAGGGTGTGGTGCGTGTTCACGTCTACCGGCTTGGGGTAAGCGGCGGTGTGGCAGAACGACTGCATGACCAGGCCGGCGGAGAAGCCCAGGCAGGCCAGATCCTTCAGTTCGTCACGGGTCATTGGGCCGGTGGTGTCCTGCGAACCCACGGTGCTCATCTTCGGTTCGCAGTAGGTGCCCGGGCGCACGCCCTTGCCTTCCGGCAGGCCACAAGCACGACCAACCATCTTCTGCGCCTGGGTAAAGCCCTTGCCGGTGTCGCCAGGCTGTACCGGGGTGCGGAACAGGGTGGAGGCAGGCAGGCCCAGTGCTTCACGTGCCTTGCTGGTCAGGCCACGGCCGATGATCAGGTTGATACGGCCACCGGCACGCACTTCGTCCAGCAGCACGGGGGTCTTCAGCGGGGCCTTGGCAATCTCGGCACCGTTCTTGGTGGCGGTAACTTCGGCGCTGTCGTGGTTGATGTGCAGAACGACTTCGTCGCCCATGCCCATCTGGCCAACATCCAGTTCGATCGGCAGGGCGCCGGCATCTTCCATGGTGTTGAAGAAAATCGGGGCAATCTTGGAGCCGATGCACACGCCGCCGTCACGCTTGTTGGGGATGTGCGGCAGGTCGTCGCCGGTAAACCACAATACGGAGTTGGTGGCGGACTTGCGGCTGGAGCCGGTACCCACCACGTCGCCCACATAGGCCACGATGTTGCCCTTGGCCTTCAGTGCTTCGAGCTGCTTGATCGGGCCGATTTCGGTGGGCTTGTCGGGGTTGATGCCGTCACGCACGTTCTTGAGCATGGCGTTGGCGTGCAGCGGAATATCCGGGCGGCTCCAGGCGTCCTGGGCAGGCGACAGGTCGTCGGTGTTGGTTTCGCCGGTTACCTTGAACACGGTGACCTTGATTTCGGTCGGTACGTTGGGGCGGCTGGTAAACCATTCGGCATCGGCCCAGCTCTGCATCACTGCCTTGGCGTTGGCGTTACCAGCCTTGGCCAGTTCTTCCACGTCGTGGAAGGAGTCGAACACCAGCAGGGTCTTCTTCAGGGCTTCGGCAGCAATGGCACCCAGGGTGGCATCGGCCAGCAGGCTGACCAGCGGCTCGACGTTGTAGCCACCGAGCATGGTGCCCAGCAGGTACACGGCACGCTCCTTTGTGAACAGAGGAGAAACGGCTTCACCCTTGGTGACGGCGGCCAGGAAGGCGGCCTTCACGTAGGCGGCGGGGTCGACACCGGCCGGCACACGGTTTTCCAGCAGGTCCACGAGGAAGGCTTCCTCGCCCTTGGGCGGGTTCTTCAGCAGGGCGACCAGATCGGCAACCTGCTTTTCATCGAGGGGCTTGGGGGGTACGCCCAGGGCGGCGCGTTCGGCAACGTGTTGACGGTAGGCTTCGAGCACGGTGGCTTCCTCTACTGGCTGAATGGTTATGCCGGCTGAAACGGACAGAGCTTGTGGCCCTGAACGCGCCGGGGTCGGTACAACTGGTGAAAAAACAGGCGCGAATTGTAGCGGAAGGCGGGGCGCAAGTTAAGAAAGGACGGGGCCTCCGGGGCCATGTTCGTCATTTTTTTACGTGATGATGGTCGCCGGGGGTATTTCCTGGGATGTATTCCGGTCGGGCATGGGCTGCAGCGGGGCCGCAGCTGGGGTGTATCGGGGGTGCATTGGGGCTGGGTCGGTGGTGAGGAGGCCTGCCGGCGACCTCACCACCCGGGGCGTCAGTTAGCCGTGCCGGCGGTTGCCTGCATGAAATCCACCACCACCTTTGCCAGTGTCTCGCCCTGATCTTCCTGCAAGAAGTGCCCGCCATTCTCGATGGTGGTGTGTGGTTGCCCCGCGCAACCCGGAATCAGCTTGCGTATCACGGGCTCTGCCGCAGCGGTGATCTTGTCCTTGTCGCTGAAGGCGCACAAAAACGGTTTGTGAAACTGGAACAGCACTTGCCACGCGGCGCGATTTGCCG
>JBASJP010000120.1:0-15607 GCA_049655345.1 Moraxellaceae bacterium | reverse complement strand
GCATGGTCTCTCTCGAAGTTTACGCAAAAAATCAGGCGAGTCGCGTCACTTTCGGGGACATTCCCCGGTTCACTGTATCAATCCGGTAAGTCGTCATGGGCCATGCCTTAAAATGCGGCCCCCGGCCCCATTCTTGGATACAATTCAGGCGCTGATATTCACTGGATACGGGCGCTTGCTCCCGTCCTGCCGCGAGACCGCCATGAGCCATCTTATTGATAATGCTGCAAAGCTGGTCGTCAAGGAGCACCTTGACCACCTCCACGACCACCAGGACAACCTGAGTGCGGCGCAAAAGACTGCCCTGCGTGCACGCATCAAGGAACTGCTGGCAAGGGAAAACGCAGTACTGGTGGCGCATTACTATGTGGATGCCGAGCTGCAGTCGCTGGCGGAGGAAACCGGTGGCTTTGTGTCGGACTCCCTTGAAATGGCCCGGTTTGGTACCCGGCATCCGGCCAGTACTATCGTCGTGGCCGGTGTGAAGTTCATGGGCGAGACCGCCAAGATTCTCAACCCCGAGAAGCGCGTGCTCATGCCGACGCTGGAGGCAACCTGCTCGCTGGACATCGGTTGCCCGGCTGATGAATTCACGGCCTTCTGCGATGCCCATCCGGATTACAAGGTGGTGGTGTATGCCAATACCTCGGCTGCCGTGAAGGCCCGGGCAGACTGGGTGGTGACGTCAAGTTGCGCCGTCGACATCGTTCAGCATCTGGCTGATCAGGGCGAAAAAATCATCTGGGCACCGGACAAGTATCTGGGTGCCTATGTCGAAAAGATCACGGGTGCCGAGATGCTGTTGTGGGATGGCTCCTGCATCGTGCATGAGGAGTTCAAGGCACGCGGCATCCTGGACCTGAAGAAGGTTTATCCGGATGCGGCCGTTCTGGTACATCCTGAATCACCTGCCTCGGTGGTGGAAATTGCCGATGCCGTGGGGTCCACCTCCCAACTGATTGCGGCAGCGCACAACCTGCCCAACAAGCAGTTCATTGTTGCCACCGACAAGGGTATTTTTTACAAGATGCAGCAGTCGGCACCGGGCAAGGAACGGATCGAGGCACCGACGGCGGGTAGTGGTGCAACATGCCGTTCCTGTGCCCACTGTCCATGGATGGCGCTGAATGCCCTTGATAATCTGGCGCATGTACTGGAGACCGGGACACAGGAAATTCATGTGGACCCGGCGCTTGGCAAACAAGCCATCATTCCGTTGCAGCGCATGCTGGATTTTACACACAAGCTAAAGCTTGCTGCGAAATGACCCGCCTGGATTGCCCCTGCTTCAAATAAAAAACGCCGGCATCTGCCGGCGTTTTTTATTTGAAGCAAACATGAAGTTAAAGCTTCATGTCCTGTTTTGCCTCTTCAATATTGCGCATGCGTTTTTGTATCCTGGCTGTCATCGGATAGTCATTTCTCACAATATCGCCAGCCATTTTCAGCTGTTCCAGTGCCTTGTCTTCATGGCCATACAGAAAGAAAACCTCAGCGCGGGCGCGATGCACCCCGAGTGCATTTTTTGTGGAGCTGTAGGCATCAACCAGTAACCGCCACGGCTGGATGTCATCGCTGCGTTCGCGGGCCAGCGCCTCAAGCCGCTCTGTCACCATGGCGGCTTCGCCATTCGCAATGCGTACTTTTGCGTAATACATGAACAACGGATAGCTGTCCGGAGTGAGGGACAGGGCCGCTTCAAGAATCTGTGCGGCCTCATCCAGCCTGCGCTCACTGAACATTATCTCGGCTTTTGCAATCACATAGTCCACACGTTGCGGATCATCCGCCAGCAATGGGGCCAGTGCCTCATGAGCCTCGGAAAATTTCCGGTCTCGCATTAGTGACAGTGCCAGTCCCAGGTGGTTGATCCGCCCGCTGTCATCGAGCGCGCGCGACTCCCTGATCTTTTCGCTGAAGTGCGCTGCACTACGCCCTGTGTCATCCATGAACTGCACCAGCATGCGGGTACGGGCGAGCTGGTAGTCCAGTGCATCCTCGACGCGTTTTGTTTTCGGGAACTGGTTGGCTCGATTGAACGTATCTGCGATACGGGATTGGGTTAACGGATGAGTCAATACAAACTCGGGAATGGCACCCAACTGACGGGACTGACGTTCCATGCGCTGGAAGAAGCGGGGCATGGCTTGCGGATCCAGCCCGGCATCAGCCAGTGTCTGCATGCCGATACGATCAGCCTCCTGCTCATTCAGTCGGCTGTAGCTCAGACGATTTTGCAGCGAGGCAGCCTGTGCGCTTGCCCCCAGTGCATAGGCACTCTGGCCATCGCCACTTGCTGCAACGGCAATACTGGCCAGCATGGCACCCAGATAGACCCATTGGCTGTTCTTGCTTTCTGCCAGCTGGCGGGCAAAGTGGCGCTGGCTCAGGTGTCCAAGTTCATGTGCCAGCACTGATGAAAACTCGGCTTCGGTTTCGGCATGCAGCAACAGGCCGGCATTGATGCCGATGACACCACCAGGAACTGCAAACGCATTGATGGCCTTGTTATTGATGATGATCAGCGTGAGATCGGGGTCTTTGAGAGGACTGTTGAATGCCAGACGGTAACATTGCTGTTCAAGATAGCTTTGCAGGATGGGGTCGTTGATAGAGGAGGTCGAGCCCCGCAGCTTGCGAATCCACGTCCGGCCAAGCCGGTACTCCTGTTCCGGGGTCACGATGGCTGACGAGTTGTCACCCAGCTCGGGCAGCTCGCTCTCTGCCTGTGCCGGCAGGAGAGTGCCGAGCAGCAGGAGGCTGGTGAGCAGGGCAGTGACCAGGGGTTTCATCAGGGTGTTCCGGTCCGGATACGGTATGATGGGACTATTCTGTCGGATGCTTTCGCCGGCTGCATCTGTTGCCTGCAGGTTTTTACAAATGAATGACGTAGTCAGAACTCTTGATGCACGTGGTTTGCGCTGCCCGATGCCGTTACTCAAGCTGAAACAGGCCCTTCACGGCATGGCGGCAGGGGAGGTCATTGAAGTCCAGACAACGGACGCAGGCTCTGTGCGGGACTTCCAGGCGTTTCTGCGTCAGGCCGGCCATGCGCTGCTGGATTTGCAGGAGGGGGAGAGCACGTTTCTCTTCCGTATACAGAAAGCCGGATAAGGCTGGCGTCAAAATGAAAAAAGGCCGCATCAAGCGGCCTTTTTTCATGATCGTGCGTGTTACTTGTTCAGCTGTTTGACGGCAAAGAGAACCGCTTCGGCATGCCCGTCCACTTTAACCTTACGCCATTCATTGCGCAGGATGCCGTTCTTGTCGATCAGGAAGGTGCTGCGTTCAATGCCCTCTACCTGCTTGCCGTACATGTTCTTCATCTGGATGACATCGAACAGGCGGCACAGTTTTTCGTCGGCATCGCTGATCAGCTCAAAGGGCAGGCATTCCTTTTCCTTGAAGTTTTCATGTGACTTCATGCTGTCGCGGGATACACCCAGTATCATGCATTTTTCTGCCGCGAACTCGCCGCTCATGTCGCGAAACTGCTGGCTTTCAAGGGTGCAGCCCGGGGTGGAGTCCTTCGGGTAAAAATACAGGATGACATGCCAACCCTTCAGTGCCGAAAGTTTTACGTCCTTGTTGCTGGTGGCAGGTAGGTGAAAATCAGGGACAGCATCACCAATTGCGATAGTCATGACAATTTCCTTGTGACAGACAGGATGAATCCGGAGGTACAACGCTGGCCAGGAACAGTCCGCATGGGCGGGGCGCAGGACTGTTGCCCGGGATCAGTTCTTGAAAGGCTCGATAATGGCGTCCAGGTTGCGATCATCACAGAACAACATGAAGTTTTCGCGAAGGCTGGCGACATGGACGCGTGCCGGGATATTCACCGTCATGCTCAGTGCAAACATGGGCGAGCCTGTATGAGGGGCCGCGTAGGTACTGGTCTCCATAGCCTCGATATTGATGCCCTGGATGGCAAAGAAGTTGGCAATTTCATGCACGATGCCGGGGTTGTCGAGCGCGATCACATGCACGTTGTACGGCATGGCCTCCGCCTGGACAGCGCGGGGCTCCGTACGCTTGCAGGTGATGGCCAGCTCCAGGCGCTTGCCCAGATTGGGCAACTGGGCCTCCAGCTTGGCAATGGCATCCCAGGTGCCGCAGACCATCATGATCAGGGCAAATTCCTGGCCCATCACGATCATGCGGGAGTCGGCAATATTGCAGCGGGCTTCCGATGCGGCCCGGGCAAGTTCGTCAACGATGCCGGTGCGGTCGGCACCCAGTGCAGAGAGAACGAGAAAATGTTCCATGAGGCTTCCTGAATAGTCACGGCACAGCAGTGCGGTAATCGGCCGAGTGTAGCATCGGCCCTTGGCTCTTTTAAGTCGACACCGGGACTTGTTGATAACGGGTGGGGTCTGCGATGCCGGCGTCCTGAAAGCCCTTGCGACGCAAGCGACACGAGTCACAGACGCCGCAGGCACGGCCGTCCATGTCGGCCTGATAGCAGGAGACCGTCAGCGCATAATCCACGCCAAGGGCCATGCCCTTGTCAACGATTTCAGCCTTGCTCAGGTACATGAGCGGCGTGTGGATTTTCATTCGATGGCCTTCCACACCGGCCTTGGTGGCCAGGTTGGCCATGGTTTCAAACGCAGCAATGAACTCGGGGCGGCAATCAGGGTAGCCGGAGTAGTCCACGGCATTCACCCCGATATAGATCGCATCGGCCCCGGTCACTTCAGCAAGGCCGAGGGCAAAGGACAGAAACACGGTATTGCGGGCCGGCACATAGGTGACCGGGATACCTTCGCTTTCTTCCGTGGGGACGGCAATCGATGTGTCGGTCAGGGCAGAGCCACCAATACTGCCCAGTTCCAGCCGGATGACACGGTGATCTCCGATGGCAAATGCCTGGGCAATCCGCTGTGCGGCAGCCAGCTCGGCATTGTGACGCTGGCCGTAATCAAAGCTCAGGGCTATCGGCTCAAAGCCTTCCTGGCGGGCAATGGCCAGGCATGTGGCCGAGTCCAGTCCGCCGGACAAAAGAACGATGGCTTTCGGTTTTGCAGTCATTGTGAAGGGCACTGGTCTGGAGTTAACGGTGGTTAGTGGCCGGGCTCATTGTTCCACAGGTATTTGTGCAGCTTTACCTGCATGCGCACATGCAGGCGGTCCGCCAGAATCCATTCGGCCAGCTGGCGCGGTTCCAGCGCATTGTGCACCGGCGAGAACAGCACATCGCCAACCCGGTTGGGCAGGGCGTATTCATCACACTTGAACCGGGCCCACTCGTAATCCTTGCGGGAGGCGATCACAAACTTCACCTGATCATGCCGGGTAAGCAGGGGGATGTTTTCATAACGGTTGCGATGCGCTTCCCCGGAGTCGGGCGCTTTCAGGTCCATGACCTTGCTGACACGGGGGTCGACACCACTGATGTCCATGGCACCACCGGTTTCCAGCGAGACATCAAGGCCGGCATCACACAGTGCTGTCAGCAGCGGCAGGCACTCAGGCTGGGCCAGTGGCTCGCCACCAGTGACACAGACATGGCGGGCACCATGGGTGGCGACACTCTCCAGTACCGTATCCAGCGTCATGATGGTGCCGCCGCTGAAGGAGTAGGGGGTATCGCACCAGACGCAACGCAAGGGGCAGCCGGTCAGGCGCACGAATACCGTGGGCCGGCCAACGGAGCGGGCTTCACCCTGAAGGGAGTGGAAGATTTCGGTAATACGAAGTTCGGTCACGGTTGCGGCAGGCAGTCAGATAATCGTCCATTCTACCGCAACCCGAGCGGGACTACCGCTTGTTTGCAGCAGGCTTGGCGGGGGCCGGTTTTGCTGCCGCTTTCTTGCTGGTCTCGGTGGTTTTAAGCCAGGTCTCTGCCAGGCTGGCTTCGGGGCTCTTGGGGTAGCGCTTGACCAGTTCCTGCATCTTTTTACTTGCCTCATCCGGCTTGCCTTGCAGGTCAAGGATGCTGGCGATCTTGTACAGCGCTGCCGGAGCCTTGGCATTATCGGGGTACCTGGTCAGTACCGTGTCGAACTGCTGACGCGCCTTGGCCAGATCCGGCTTTGTCGCGTTCAGGTAAAACTCGCCCAGCCAGTAGTAGGCCCCCGGTGTCAGGCTGGAGTCAGGATACGTCTTCACGAACGCCTGCATCGGAGCAATGGCCTTGTCAGGCCCGCCCTTGCGAAAAGTGTCGTAGGCGGCCAGATAGGCTTTTTTCTCGTCTTCAAGCGTGCTGGCCGGTGTGGCTTGCGGATCAGCTGTTGCAGCGGCAGCCACAGGAAGCTTTTGCTGTTCCTGCTGCTGGAGCAGGCGCTGGTCCAGATCGGTATAACGGGTACGCAGGTCATTCTGCAGGCGCTCGATCAGATGCGTCTGCTCTTCCACTGTGCCGCGCAACAGCGCGACTTCCTGCTGAAGCTGTTGCAGTTGCGAATAAAGCTGCCAGTAGTTGCCGCTTTCGGGTACCGGGCTGGCGGGAGTGTCACGGGCAGTGCTGCCCCCGAGAACAACCGTTGGCGCGGCAATAATGCTTTCGGGAACCGTTACGGGGGGTGCTGCTTCAGGCAGGGCTGCGGCTGGTGCCGGGGCCGCTGGCGTGACGGCTGTGGCAGGCTGGCTCAGTGGCCGCTCCTCGATGACAATCCCGCTGGCTGAGGCGATTGCCGACTGCAGTGCCAGGCCAAGCGGTAAAAGGGCAATCGAACGATACAGGGCAGAACGTGTCATACGGCACCACGGGTTATACGGGTCGGAATGTCAGGAGTGTCGCAGAGCGCGCGACATTCGTCTGTTACGGAATGTCGATCAGTACCGTACTGATGTTATCGCGACCACCCTGGGTGTTGGCCATGTCGATTAACGCTTCACAGGTGGTGACGGCATCAAAGCCACGTCCCAGCCAGGTACAGATGTCACCATCGTTCACCATCTCGTGCAGGCCGTCAGAGCAGAGCAGGTAGCGGTCTTTTTCCTGCACGGACGTGGATGCGACATCAACGTGAAAGTCGCCCTCCAGACCAAGTGCGCGGGTGAGGATGTTGCGCCCGACCTTGCGGGCAGCTTCCTCGGCCGAGTAGTTGCCCTTGTCCATGAATTCCTGTTGCAGCGAGTGGTCACGTGTCAGTTGCTCAAGCTGCCCCTTGCGCCACCGGTACAGACGCGAATCACCGACATGGGCAAACGTCAGGGTCTGCTTTTCAAGCAGTGTCACGACGATGGTGGTTCCCATGCCCTTGTAGCGGGGAGAGCTGTCCGCCTTTTCCAGAATACCGGCATGCGCGGCCTGAACTGCTGTTTCCAGCCGTTCTTTTGCGGGTACTCCGGCGGTTTGCTGCAGGATCACGCGGATCATGTCGATGGCCATCTGGCTGGCGACTTCCCCCGCGTTGTGACCACCCATGCCATCTGCAAGGATGCCCGCCCCCAGTTCGGCAGAAATGGTGACAGCATCCTCGTTATGTTCGCGCTGGCGACCGATATCCGTGCGACAGGCGTATGTCGGGTTTTTCATGGCCATGCCCCCTTACGCCTCTTCGACCGGAGTGGCTGGCAGTGTGCCGGAGCTGCCGTTTTTCTTGCTGGCATCGACACAAGCCTTGATCGCAGTCGCAAATTCCTGGCCGGTCTGGTAACGATCATCAGGGTTCTTGGCAATGGCCTTGTCAATGATTGCGCCAATGCAGGGCAGTACCTCGGCCAGTTCAGGACGGGCCTCGAATACGGATGCATGCGGTTCATTTGCAATCTTGAACATCAGCGTGGCCATCGATTCACCACGGAACGGTGCTACGCCGCTCAGCATCTGGTAAAACATGACACCCAGACTGTAGAGGTCGGAGCGGCCATCCACCTTCTTGCCGGCCACCTGCTCGGGCGACATGTAGGTAGGTGTGCCCAGCACGGTGCCGGTCTTGGTCTTGCTGGCATCGGTGATGCGGGCGATACCAAAGTCGGTGATCTTGATGCCGCCGGCATCCGGCTCATACATGATGTTGGCCGGCTTGATGTCGCGATGCACGATGTTGTGCTGATGCGCGTAGTGCAGGGCCAGCGCCGCCTTGAACACAATGTTCACCACCTTGGGAATCGGCAGCAGCGCATCCGGTTTTACATACCGTGCCAGATCATGGCCATGCAGGAATTCCATCGCAATGTAGGCCAGATCGTGTTCTTCACCCGCATCGTAAATGGTCACAATGTTCGGGTGATTCAGGCGGCCGGCAGTTTCCGCCTCGCGGAAGAAACGTTCCTTGATCTCCTTGAGTTCGTCGCCTTCAAATTCGTTGGCCAGCGCCAGCGTCTTGATGGCCACCACACGATTGATCTTGGGGTCGCGGCCAAGGTAAACCACACCCATGGCACCCTTGCCCAGTTCCTTTTCAACCTGGTAACGACCCAGCATCGGCTTTTCGTCATTACCTGGCGTCAGGATCATGGTGGCTGCAGCAGAGCTCATGGCGCCACCACCCAGAATCACGGTTTCTTCCAGTTTTTGTGCACGCTGCAGTTTTTGTGACAGGTCGCGGAAGCCGGGATTGTAGGCGGAAATATATTCATACACCGATACCGCCTTGTTGAACTGGCGTTTGCGCTCGTAGTCCAGTGCAAGGTTGTAGAGCACATCTGCCATCGACTCATCCATCGGGCATTTGCGGAATTTTTCGAGGGCCATGTCGAGCTGACCTGATTGCTGCAAGGCAAGGCCCAGCATGCGATTGGATTCAGCCGACTGCACATCGGATTTTTCGCGGGCTTTTTCAGTAATGAAATAGTGCTTGGTCGTGATCAGCACATAACCGACACCAATGATGACGGCGGGCAGCATGAGTGGCACCCATACCCCTGACCCGGTCATGAAGACAAAGTGCGCAACGATCATGGACAGTATCAGTGCGCCGGATGCCATTGCGGCCGGCCCGGCTTTCAGACGCGACAATCCGAAAATCACATAAGCGGCGGCCAGCAAAACGGCCAGCCAGCGAACCAGTGTTGCCCATTCCGGGGTAATGAAGAAATTCTGGTTCAGGATGCTGGCGACGTTATGCGCCAGGATGTAGGCCGGCTCCATGCCTGGCGAAACCGGTGTTACCTGTGGAGAGCCAAGCCCGTAAGCAGTGGGACCGATGATGACGATCTTGTCCTTGTACTTGCTGAGCGGAATCTTGCCTGTTGCCACATCGTAGAAGGAGTCTGCGGCAAAGGCCGGGCGATCATTGCTGCCCTTGTAGAAAAAAGTGCGCATCTGCAGGTAGGGATCGGTCTTGATCTGCAGCTTGCCCAGACGCAGGCCTTCGCCCAGATCCACGGAGATTTCACCAAGTCCCAGATTCAGGCTTTTGGCGGCCAGCAGGAGCGACAGGGAAGGGTAATACTCACTGCCATATTGGACCAGCAGTGCATCCTGTCGAATGGCGCCATCGGGATCAGGGTTGATGCTGAGATGACCAATAAAGGCTGCTTTTTCGCCCAGTATGCTGATGGGAGGAACCGCCTCACTGGTTTCTGGTGGCAACTGGAAGTTTTCTGCCGCACCGATGCCATCCCTGACGGCAACAATCTGGTTGCGGGTGACAAACTCGGGGAGCAGTTTGTCAGGATTGCCCTGCATTTCGCCCAGAACAAACTGCATTGGCAACACCACATTGCCGGCCAGGCCCATGGCATCCGCCAGGTGCTTGTCCGTGTTCAGGCGTGTTTCAGCTGCGCCCAGTTTGGTGCCCAGCTCGGCAACGGCCGGGGTGCCGTCGGCCATGGCCAGCAGGTTGCTGTTGTAAAACGCGGTAATGTCACGAATGGATGCCAGGCCGGGGTCAATCTGTGGCTCTGACAGGAACAGGGGGAGGCCGATGGCCTTGGCGCCGCCCTGGTGCAGTGCGTTGATCATCTCGGCGAGCGTGGTTCGTGGCCACGGCCAGCGCCCGAGGTTCTCGATACTCTGGTCATCAATTGCAATGATGGCCACCTTGTCACCGGGTTCTTCAGCACTTGCCCGCACCCCGAGGTCATAGGCGTAGCGCTCGATATCTTCAATGACATCGGTGGATGCCCAGACAAAAAGCAGACCCAGGGTAATGATCAGGCCGGCAATCCAGTCCTTTTTCCAGAACGAAAGTCCCTTTTGCATGTCAGGATTCCAGTGGGTGAAAAACAATTCCTTCTTCTAGCAGATGCAAGCCGGGTGGGGGAAGGGGGATGCCTCCCGCTGGACAAAAACAGAAACGGGCCCGAAGGCCCGTTTCATCAACCGCAATACGGATCAGGGATTGCCTGCAGCGTATTCCAGCTCGACACGGCGGTTCTTGGCCCAGCTTTCTTCGCCTTCACCTGCGACAGCCGGCTTTTCTTCACCGTAGCTGACGACTTCCAGCTGGCTGCCACGTGCGCCATTCCCGGTCAGGAAGGCTGCAACGGCCTTGGCACGACGTTCAGCCAGCGCCATGTTGTACTCACGGGTGCCGCGCTCATCGGAGTGACCGTTAACCTGGACACGAGCGCCACTGTTCTTGCCCAGGTAAGCGGCGTGTGCCTTCAGCGCATCAATGTCGCCATCCTGCAGGTTGGCATCGTCATAGCCAAAGTAGAAGGTCTTGATGCCAAGCGAGCCAGCCAGGGCATTGGCCTGGGCAGCAGCATCGGCCTGGGCCTTTGCCTGTGAGTCAGCCAGTGCCTGGCTTTCAAGGCGGGCAGCTTCGGCAGCAGCGGCGGTACGTGTGGCTTCAGCATCGGCACGGGCCTTGGCAGCAGCTTCTGCTGCAGCACGGTCGGCTTCAGACTGCTCTGTGCCAGCAGTGGCTGCTGTTTCCGGCGCCTTGGTGGTGGTACAGGCGGCAATGCCCAGGCTCAGAATGGCGGCTGCCAGTGCTTTGGATTTCAGAATATTCATGATCACACTCTCCTTCAATTGCTACAAAAAACTGGTGTCCCTGCGGGCACCGGACAGAACGGGGTTGGCTTACGGTCTCAGGTACGGAGACCAGGCGGGCTCACGCACTTCGCCCAGACGGGCGGGAAGCCGGACATGCGAGCGGCCATCAATAGAGACGATGCCCAGTTCGCCATATTTGCCCTTGCGACTGGCATAGACCAGAGACTGGCCATTGGGGGAAAAGCTGGGGCTCTCATCAAGCGGTGTCTGTGTCAGCACATTCATCACGCCATTGTTCATATCCTGCACGGCAATCTGGAATTGCTGGCCACGCTGACGGTTCACCAGTGCCAGATAGCGGCCATCAGGGCTGACATCGGCACGAGCATTGAAGCTGCCTTCAAACGTAAGGCGTTTTACCTTCATGTCATCCAGCGATACGCGATATATCTGTGCACTGCCGCCGCGGTCCGACGTAAAGACCAGTGCCTTGCCATCGGGCATCCAGCGGGGTTCGGTATCAATGGCCGCGTGGTTGGTAATCCGGTTCAGCGCGTGGCTTTCGATATCCATGACATAGATTTCAGGATTGCCATCGCGTGACAGGGTCAGTGCCATGCGACGACCATCAGGCGACCATGCGGGTGCCCCGTTCAGGCCAGAAAAACTGGCAAGACGCGTACGTTGCTGGGTGGCAACAGTCTGCGAGTAAATGGCGGGGCGACCACTTTCAAACGATACATAGGCCACCTTGCGTCCATCCGGGGACCAGCCTGGCGACAGGATGGGTTCTGGCGAATCAAGGATGCTGAGCGGGCGCTGGCCATCGGCATCGGCGAGCTCAAGGCGGTAACGCAGTTTGCCGTTATGCGGGTACTGGTTCACGTAGAGGATCTTGGTGGAAAAAACTCCGCGAACGCCCGTGATGGCCTCGAATATCTTGTCAGCGGCAAAGTGTGCCGCATCGCGCCACTGGCCGGCCGGAACTGTCAGGCTCTCGCCCAGCAGTCGCACCTTGCGATCCAGGCTGAACAGCTCATAACTGATCTGGAACTGACCGGTTGCTGTTGTTTGTACCGAGCCGGTTACCAGATGATTGGCACCAACATTCTGCCATTCAGCATACTTCACCTCGGCAGAAGAAGAGGGTTGTGACGGGAAACGGGCCTCGGGCAGTGAGCGAAAGCGGCCACTGCGATCCAGGTCTGCCTTGATGATGCTGGCAAGGTTGTCGCTGGCCTGGGTGCCGGCAAACGGGACAATCGCAATGGGCAGGGCGTCGTCGGCACCGCGCGTGATTTCAATCACGAGTTCGGCACGGCTAAGGCTGGATATCGCCAGCAGTAAAACCAAAGCGGAAAAACGCAGCATCACATGTCTTCCGGACTGAATTTGAAGGCGAATACGCGGAAATATGAATTGAACACGGCAATGTCATCGGGTACCGGCAGGGGACTGGAGCTCTCGATCGCATCTTTCGCGCTTGCATCAAAGGCGGCATCGCCACTGCTTTTGATGATCACGATATTGCTGACCTCTCCACCCGGAAGAACACTGATCCGCAGGGTTGTTACCATGCCATGCCTTGCAGACAGGGGTCTGTTCCATTTTGTTATCACACGCTGACGGATCAGCCTTTCATGTCTTTCCTTGAGTGCAAGATTGGCAGCATCACGGGCACTGGCGGCTGCGCTGGCCGCTTCACGTTGTATCCGGTCTGCATCGGCCTTCATCTGCTGGGCCTGCATTTCGCGATCAAGCGCCTGCATTTCTGCATCGAGTGCATTCCGGTTAAGGGATGGTTTGACAGGCGCGGGCTTTGCTATTGCAGGTTTTGGCGGTACGGGCTTTTCAGGTACCGGTTTTGCCTGTGGCAGGGCTACTTTTGGTACTGGGACTGGCAGCGGCTTTACAACCGGTTTGATGACAGGCTTGACCGGCTCCGGCTCGACAACCGGTAAGGGCTCCGGGGCTGGTGTAATAACGGGTTTGGCCGGTGCCGGTCTGGGCACGGCTGCGGCACTCACCAGCACGGCCTCAACCACACGAGGAGGCTCAATGACGGGGGGGCGATGCAGGTGTGGCAGCAGGAAGGCCAGCACGACAATGCCGACATGCAGTGCGATGGAGAGTTTCAGTGCGCGCCGGTTTTCTAGGCTCATGCCGGCCAGTGCCAGATCAGGGCGCAACATCGGGGGCTGCCTGCGTCAGCAGGCCGACATTGGGGACGCCAGCCTGTTGCAGCTGGGCCATCATCGTGACCACGACACCGTATTTTACGCGATGATCACCATTGACCAGTACCGGAGCCTCCGGCGACTTGTCGAGGGCTTCGCGGACTTCGCCCGTGATTTCATTCTTGTCGACACGGCGATCACGCGCATTGCCCTGCTTGATCCAGTAAGAGCCGTCGGCCTTGATGGAAATGATCACGGGTTCGCGGTTTTTCAGGGAAATATTGTCTGTCACTGCCTTGGGCAGTTCGACTTGCAGGCCCTGCGTCAGCATCGGCGCGGTGACCATGAAAATCACCAGCAGGACGAGCATGACGTCGATATAGGGCACGACGTTCATTTCGGCCACGGGTTTTTTTCGCTCACGGCGAAAGGTGCTTTCCATGATCAGTCCTGCTCCTGATGGCAGCGAGGGAGCGCGTCAGTGTTTGCCATGGGCTTCTCGGTGCAGGATGCCGAGGAATTCGTCGGCAAACGTTTCGTAGCGTGTCAGCAGGTCGTTACTGCTGGCGGAAAAGCGGTTATAGGCAAGCACGGCGGGAATTGCGGCAAACAGGCCGATGGCGGTTGCGATAAGCGCTTCTGCAATACCGGGAGCGACCACGGCCAAGGTGGCTTGCTGCACCTTGGCGAGTCCCATGAACGAGGTCATGATGCCCCAGACAGTGCCAAACAGGCCGACATAGGGGCTGGTGGAGCCGACACTGGCCAGAAAATTCAGGCTGGCCTCCAGACGTGACTGCTCCTGCGTAAGGGCAATCCGCATGGAGCGTGTCACGCCCTGCATGACAGCGTCGGCATCGGCCCCTTTTTCACGCAGACGCATGAACTCCTTGAAGCCTGCCCGGAAAATGCTCGCTTGACCCTGCAGGTCCTGTTCACGCGTAAGACGGGCATGCAGGGCATTGATGTCGCCGCCGGACCAGAACTCGGTATCAAACGCATCAGCGGCCTGTGTGGCACTGCGATACAAGGTTCTGCGCTGGAAAATGATGTTCCATGACCATACCGAAGCCGCAATCAGCACCAGCATGACCAGTTGCACGACAAAGCTGGCATGGCTGACAAGATGCCATATGGACATGTCGACAGGTGTATTCATCAGTTCTTTCCGTATCGGGATTTCAGCAGGTCAACCAGGCGCTCGGGCAGTGCACGAGGCTTAAGGTCGGATCGTTTGACGCAGGCAATATCAATCTGGCCGCTGCACATCACGGTATCTCCACGCCTGACTTCCTGCCGGAACACCAGTGACGCACGACCCAGTGACTGTATCTGTGCACTGACCGTCAGTGCATCATCCATGCGTGCCGGCTGGAAGTAGCGCGCCTCGGCTCCCCTGACCACAAACATGAAGTCTTCTTCTGCGTGCAGGTAGTGATCAAAGCCGAGATGGCGCAGGAATTCCGTGCGGGCACGCTCCATGAATTTCAGGTAGTTAACGTAATAGACGATACCGCCGCCGTCCGTGTCTTCAATGTAAACGCGTACTGGAAAAATGTATTCCGGCAGCGGCATGGAGAGCGCCATATCAGAAAAGACCCGTCTGGTTCTGGTTCAGTTGTTCCTGCAGCCGTTCCGGCGTCTTGAGGCCGAAATGCAGATAGGCGTGCGGGGTGGCAATGCGGCCACGTGAGGTACGCATGACAAAGCCTTGCTGGATGAGGTAGGGCTCGATCACATCTTCCAGAGTGCCGGCGTCTTCACTCAGTGCGGCTGCCAGTGATTCGATACCGGTCGGGCCACCACCGAACTTTTCGATGAGGGTGAGCATGAAGCGCCGGTCCATGCCGTCAAACCCGTGCTGATCCACATCCAGCATGTTGAGCGCGCTGCTGGCAACATCGGCCGTAATGTTGCCGTCAGCCTTTACCTCGGCATAGTCACGCACCCGGCGCAGCAGCCGGTTGGCAATGCGGGGCGTGCCGCGTGAGCGGCGCGCAATTTCGTTGGCGCCTTCGGCATCCATCGGTACTTTCAGCAGGGATGACGAGCGGGTGACGATGTGTGAAAGATCGGCGACCGAGTAGAACTCCAGACGCTGCACAATGCCGAAACGGTCACGTAGTGGTGACGTCAGCAGGCCTGCTCGTGTGGTGGCGCCAACCAGTGTGAAGGGTGGCAAATCAAGCTTGATCGAGCGTGCTGCAGGGCCTTCGCCGATCACGATATCCAGCTGGTAATCCTCCATGGCCGGATAGAGGATTTCCTCTACCACGGGGGACAGGCGATGGATTTCATCAATGAAAAGTACGTCGCCGGCTTCCAGATTGGTGAGCAGGGCGGCGAGATCGCCGGCCTTCTCCAGCACCGGTCCGGAGGTGGACTTCAGGCTGCCGCCCATTTCCCGCGCAATAATGTTGGCGAGTGTGGTCTTGCCCAGCCCGGGCGGACCGAAAATCAGGGTGTGATCCAGGGCCTCGCTGCGGGTACGTGCGGCGTGGATGAATATCTCCATCTGGGCGCGCACTTGCGGTTGGCCGATATAGTCGTCGAGGCGGGTGGGGCGACTGGCGCGGTCGATGGCTTCCTC
>JBASJP010000119.1:0-5988 GCA_049655345.1 Moraxellaceae bacterium | reverse complement strand
CTGTCAAGTAGCGTTCAAAACTTTCCACCTAACAGCGTCCAAATCTTTCCAGTAGATCAGTTTGATTTGACGGATTTTTTCCTTTGTTTGAACCGGAACGAATCATTGCCGGTTTCCAGAATTTCACAGTGGTGAGTAATGCGGTCAAGCAAGGCGGTGGTCATCTTGGCATCCCCAAAGACGGTGACCCATTCGCCAAATGACAGGTTGGTCGTGATGATCAAGGACGTTTTCTCGTAGAGTTGGCTGATCAGGTGAAACAAAAGCGCGCCACCGGAGGCCGGAAACGGCAAGTAGCCCAGCTCATCAAGAATCACAGCGTCGATTTGCACCAATTGCTTGGCCAGATTGCCCGCTTTGCCCTGCTGCTTCTCCCGCTCCAACTGATTGACCAAATCCACCGCATTGAAGAATCGAACCCGCTTGCCCTGATGAATGGCGGCAACGCCCAAGGCGGTCGCGACATGTGTCTTACCGGTGCCAGTACCGCCGACCAGAATCAAATTGTGAGCGCTCTCCATGAAGCCTGCCGTTGCCAATTGCTCCACCTGAGCCTGGGCAAGCGGTGTTTCAGCCCAATCCAGACCCGTCAAATCGCGATGAATTGGAAAGCGTGCGGCCTTGAGCTGATACCGCAGACTGCGTACTTTGCGGTCAGCTTGCTCCGCATCAATCAAACGATCCAGCCAGGCTTCAGGTCGCATGGGCTGACGCGGCCCCTCTGCCAACAACTCAGTCCAGGCCGTGGCCATGCCGTAGAGATGCAGCGCCTTGAGTTGGGCCAGGCGATCAATGGACATACTGGCCTCCACGCAGATCATCGTAACGGCTGCAATCGGCCATCGGTTCGACCTGCAAACGCAGTTGATCGGGCAGATTCAAAGGTGCTGGAGGCGAGGCCGCCGTTAACCGTCTGAGCTCGTTCATGACCACAGCCGCCGTAATGACGCCGCCATCGAGCACCAACTCACAAGCCACTTGCAGCGGCTCCAGGCCCACATCGCGGCTGACCAGCAACAACTCCACAAAGGCGCGATCCCCCTTGGGTTGTTTCAAAATCCGATCACGCACCACTCGGATGGGTTGGGGCAAGTCCCAATCCTGAAACGGTGCCCCGTTGCGCAGGGCACCCGGCTTCTTCTCCAGCACTGGCAGGTAATGCCAGGGGTCACAGATCAACTGGTCGCGCCCAAAGCGACGGCCATGCTGGGCAATAAGCTGGCTATCTGCGACGATCCGCACCTGATGGGCACACAGCCGCACTGACACCACTTTGCCGGCATAGGTGGCTGGCACGCTGTAGCGGTTGCGATCGACGCGCACCAGACAGATGTTGGAGACCCGCATCATCTGCTCGACGTAACCATCGAACCTACTGGTGATGGGGCGCAGGCTTGGCACTTCTTGGGCAAAGCACTCGGCTATCGTGCGCGGTGCTTGGGCAGGATGCGCTCGCCCAGCCAACTCCCGACAGCGCGTGGTCAGCCACTCGTTCAAGGCATCAAAGCTCTTGAAGCGTGCCATGGGGGTGAACAGCCATTCCCGCACGTTGCCAACCTGGTTCTCGACTTGGCCTTTCTCCCACCCAGAGGCAGGTGTGCAAGCCACGGGCTCGAACAGGTAGTGGTTGGCCAGCGCCATGAATCGGCGATTGAACTGGCGATCCTTGCCCACCAAAATAGCGTCGACCACCGTTTTGAGGTTGTCGTAGATCAGGCGCTGAGGTACACCGCCAAAGAAGGCGAAGGCCCGGTTGTGGGCATCAAACACCATCTCCTGGGTCTCGCGTGGGTAGGCCGCAACAAACATCTGGCGGCTGTGGGCCAAACGAAAATGCGCCACCTTGATGGTTTGGTTGACACCATCAATTTCGACATGTTCCTGGCTCCAGTCGAACTGGCAGGCGTCACCTGGGGCAAATACCAGCGGAATAAACGCCTCCTTGACACTCGGTTTTGCGTTGCTCGCCTTCCATTGTTTGACGAAGCGTTGCACGCTGTCGTAGGCCCCTTGATACCCTTCACCTTGCAAACCTTCGAATAAACGATGCGCTGTGCGTCGTTGGGTCTTGGGCAGATGGCGCTCGGTTTCCAGCCAGCCCTGCAGTGTCTTTTGGAATTCCCCCAGCTTGGGTGCCGGTTGCACCTGGCGGTGGTAAACCACTTCGTTCTGGGTTTGTAGATGCTTGCGAACGGTGGGACGGGAAAGCTTCAAGTCACGCGCAATGGCGCTGATGCTCTCTTGGCTGACTAGGTGACGGCGCCGGATCTCGGCTATGACTTGCATTGATAACACTCCAGATTCCCCGGCAAAAGCGCCGGATGGTTGCACAACCCAGGGTGGAAACTTTTGCACGCTGTTTACCCCGGAAATCTGGAAAGTTTTGCACGCTGTTTAACAGTGGTGGCCAATCGACGAATGACAGCAAATGTCCAAACCGGGTACCTAGCTTTGCGCAGACAATGCGCTATAACCAGAAATCTGGCGCTAAGGGGGCTAAATGGTAAAAATACGCAAGGTTGAAATACGCAATTTCCGCTCAGTTCGCTCGTTGGACTGGTGCCCTGTCGAGGGAATCAACTGCCTCGTAGGACCGGGCGATAGTGGAAAATCTACCATCTTGGATGCCCTCGACCTCTGCTTGGGAGCCCGCCGCAACCTAGCTGTCGCCGATACGGACTTCTTTGGGCTGGATGTCACACAAGATATCGGCATCGCGCTGACGCTGGGAGCATTGCCAGACGCTCTGAAGAACATCGACGCCTATGGCGAGTACCTGCGGGGCTTTGACGCCGCTACCGATAGCGTCGAGGACGAGCCGCGCAAGGGGTTAGAGACCGTCCTCACCCTAAAGCTGACCGTCAAGGCCGACCTTGAGCCAATTTGGACGCTGTACTCTGACCGAACGGTCATGCTCGAGACACCTCGCGGACTCGCCTGGAAAGACAGAATGGCTTTGGCCCCTGCACGCCTAGGAAACCATCCAAACTCCAACCTCTCCTGGACCAGGGGCTCAGTGCTCAACCGACTATCGGATGAACGCGCTGATGTGGGCCCGGAACTTGTAAGCGCAGCGCGCGAAGCTCGCGCAGGGTTCGGAGTAAAGGCCGCCCTGAAGCTCGCCGCCACGCTTAAGACGGTCACGGATACGGCCAAAAGCCTGGGCGTGCCAGTGGGCGCCTCGGCGACAGCATTGCTGGACGCGCACTCGGTATCGTTCGGTGACGGCGCAATTTCCCTGCACAGCGAAAGCGGCATCCCACTTCGAAACCTCGGGACGGGCTCCTCTCGACTATTGATTGCTGGCCTGCACCGCGCGGCAGCTGAAGCTGCCAGCATCGTATTGGTTGATGAAATCGAGTACGGACTTGAGCCGCATCGACTAGCCAGACTATTGGGCTCTCTGGGCGCCAAAGAGAAAGCACCTCCCCTGCAGGTATTCATGACGACACACTCGCCCGTCGTCCTGCGTGAGTTGTCTGGACCGCAACTATTTGTCGTTCGTGACACCGACGGAACACATCGAGTTCTCCAGGTGGGCAGCGAAAACGACGTGCAGAGCACCATTCGCTGTTTCCCCGAGGCGTTCCTGGCACGAACGGTCATCGTCTGTGAAGGGGCAAGCGAAGTTGGCCTCGTTCGGGGTCTGGACGAATTCTGGACTGCGCTGGGACATGCGTCACTCCAAGCATCCGGGGTGTCCTATGTTGATACCGGGGGCGGCGAAGCTGACCGATGCTTCTACCGCGCAGCAGCATTCCAGAAGTTGGGTTACCGCGTTGCCGTGTTGCAGGACAACGATAAGACTCCAACGCCTGCGGTTGTTGCAGAGTTCAAAGCTGCTGGAGGCTACCTTGTAGTTTGGCGGAACGGCCGTGCGCTCGAAGACGAACTCTTTTTAAGCGTGCCCAAGGTCGCTGTAACCGCTCTGATTAAGCGCGCCATTGAGCTTACTGAAGACAGCTTGATAGACCAGCATATCAAAACGACATCTTTGGGTAAATCCAGCCTCAAGAACGTCTTACTGGACGGAAAAGATGCAGGGTTTTCTGTCGCTGTCCGAGAACTACTGGGCAAGTCCGCACGAATTCGGAAGGCTGGCTGGTTCAAGTCCATAACCAAGATGGAAGGCGTTGCCCTCGACATTCTTGGTCCCAACCTCGACGCGACCGAAGCGGAATTCAGTGATGTAGTGCGGAACCTGTTCGCCTGGGCACGTACCCATGCCTGAACTCGACCTGTTCTCGGTCCAACGCGGCACCATAACCGCGCCGGCGGGGTGCGGTAAGACGCAACTAATCGCAGATACGCTGAAGCTGCACACGGACGTCAAGCCCGTACTGGTACTTACGCATACCAATGCCGGGAAGGGAGCATTGGAGGCTCGATTGGCGCGAGCAACGGTGCCCAAGAGCGCATATCGGGTGTCCACCATTGACAGTTGGGCAATCCGATTGATTTCGAAGTTCCCTGCCCGAAGCGGCCACAATCCGGACATCCTACGACTCGAGAATCCGGGCACTGACTACGTCGCCGTTCGGCAAGCGGCCTGGGGGTTGCTTAGCCAAGGTCATGTGAGCGATGCCTTGCGCGCGACCTACAGCCGTCTCGTCGTCGACGAGTATCAAGACTGCACCCTGCCCCAGCACAACATCATCTGCTGGGCAGCCGAGGTACTTCCAACTTGTGTCCTCGGGGACCCCCTCCAGGCCATCTTCGGATTTCGTGAGCCAACGGTGAACTGGAACTCCGATGTTCAAGGCATTTTCCCTCACCTAGGCACGCTTGATATACCTTGGCGTTGGCGCAATGCAGATGCTGAGAACTTGGGGCAGTGGTTGCTCGACGCTCGAGCGCCTTTACTCGCAGGCTCATCTCTCGACCTCCGTGGCGCACCATCTGAAGTCACATGGGTTCAACTCGATTCAGACCCAAACGTGGCCCGCGCACAGCGCATGAATGCTGCACGGACCAGGGCTCCAATGCCGCATGGCACGGTGCTCCTCATTGGCGACAGTATCAACCCCAGGGGGCAGCAGCAAATTGCCTCCCAGACCCCAGGGGCTACTACGGTCGAGGCTGTAGACCTGCGCGACCTGACTGCGTTTGGCAGGTCCTTCGACCCAACGAAAGCTGAGTCGTTGATGGCATTGGTCAACTTCGCTGCCGAGATGATGACCAACCTCGGTGCCGCCGAGCTGTCTCGACGCCTGGAATCGTTGACAAAGGGTACGGCGAGAAAGGAAAAAACCGCTGCTGAGGCAGCCGCTCTTGCATTTCTCTCGTCCCCTTCGTTCGGAACTGCCCTAGAAACGCTCGTAACCTTGGCGGATGCACCTAACGTACGTGTCTATCGACCCGAGGTTTTCCAGGTCTGTAAAGCCGCCATGCAAGCAGCCGCCACCGGGGAGAGCACGTTCTATGAAGCCGTCGTGCAGGCGCGTGAGCGCAACCGCCACATGGGCAGACCAACGAGCAGACGAGCCGTCGGTAGTACGCTACTGCTCAAGGGGCTGGAAGCTGACGTTGTCGTGGTACTCAACCCGGCCGCCATGAACGCCCATCACCTCTACGTCGCCTTGACTCGTGGCGCAAAGCGTTTGGTAGTTTGTTCCCAGAACTCTGTCCTGACTCCTGCCCGCTGAAACCGATATAACTAACGACCGAGCCTACCTCGAAGCAAAGTGTCACTATCACCAACACACTCGGCTGTTAATAGGGACGACGCGAAGATGCTCCTCCGGCCCCGGCACGACCAAGCTGCGCCCGCTTCAGTGCCAACATCATCTGCAATTCTTTCGAGCTTGCGTAGCCCCTGGACGCAATTGAAATCGGTGGCGAGATACGCGGCTTGGGCTCGTTGGCAACCTCGTCTCTCCGCGCCTTGGCGACATCAATAGTTTTCGAGAGCTCCTGCATTTCCCACTGCGGGGCCTTCCCGATGCGCAAGGGCTTTGGCAGACGTCCCTGCTGCACCCAAGCCAAGAC
>JBASJP010000118.1:0-2453 GCA_049655345.1 Moraxellaceae bacterium | reverse complement strand
GTAGAGGGCCGCTTCATTGATCCAGATACGCATGAAGTAGTGGCCAGCTTTACTGCTGAAGGCCAGATCGTTGTCATTGGTGCAGGCCCCATCCAGACGCCATTGCTGTTGCAGAAAAGCGGTCTGGGTCAGCAAAGCGGCATGGTTGGCCGTAATCTTTCAGTGCGCCCGGGTGTTTCCGTGTTTGGCAAGTTTCCCGAGCCTGTTTATGGCTGGCGCGGAGCGCTGACCGGGATTCATGTAGACGAGTTCTGGAAGGAAAAGTACAACTGGATTGACATGGACAGTGGTCTGGCTGCACCTGCCCAGCTTATCTCGCAGGGCGAGCTGGGCGAGGGCGATGACCATGTCCGATTCATGAAAGAGTACAAGTATTTCTCGGCACTTAACGTATTCGTGCATGACCATGGCCAGGGTTATGTGCAGTGGATTGGCGATGCGGTTACGGGTGACAAGCGTATTGAATGGAACCTTAATCGTGACGAATTCAATTCGATGCTTGAAGGCTTGCGTCATGACGGTCGGGTGATGTTTGCAGCAGGGGCAGAGAAGGTTTATCTGCCAGCCTATAACCGTACCGCCGCGACCAGTGTGTTTGAGCTGGATCAGGCTGTGGACAAGATCGAGTTCGGTACCCTTGGTCTTTACACCATGCGCATGATTGCCTACAACCCTCAGGGTACCTGCCGCATGGGTAGGGATCCGTTCACTTCTGTCGTGAACCAGTGGGGCGAATCACATGAGCTGAAGGGGCTGTTTATTGTTGATGCCAGCATCATGCCGACGGAAATTACGGTGAATACCCAGATGACGGTATCGGCTCTGGCCAGTTATATCGTCGATACCATCATCCAGAAAGAGTCGAGTTATTTCTGGTCATGATGGTTGTGTTCAAATAAAAAAGCCTCCCGATGTGGAGGCTTTTTTATTTGGGGCTTCCCCAAATCGTGTGGGTGATTTAGCGTCACCCGCATGAACGATACCGAACTTTACGCCAAGATGCTTGGCCTCCAGAACCCCTGGCAGGTTACCGCCGTTGACTTTAATCCGCTGCAGCGCGCCGTGACGGTATTCGTGGCGGCGGCCCAGGACTGGCAGTGGACCTGCCCGCACTGCGGCCAGCCCGTGCCCCGCTACGACAAGCGCCGCCGGCAGTGGCGCCACCTGGACACCATGCAGTTCAAGACCCTGCTTGATGCCGAGGTGCCGCGCGTGCAGTGCCCTGAGCATGGTGTGATGCAAGTTCAGGTTCCGTGGGCGGAGCCAGGCTCGGGCTTTACCGCGCTGTTCGAGGCCATGGTCATTTACTGGCTGAAGCAAGCCAGCACCAAGGCAGTGGCGGAGGCATTGGACCTGAGCTGGAATGCAGTAGACGGGATTATGCAGAGGGCTGTGCGCCGCGGACTGGCCCGGCGCGCCGATCTGGCGCCTGAGCATCTCAGCGTTGACGAGACCTCGTTCCAGAAGCATCACGAGTACGTGACGGTGGTAACGGACCAGCATGATGGCCGCGTGCTGTATGTGGCCGACGAGCGCACCCGCGAGAGCCTGGAGACCTTTTACGCCGGCCTGTCAGCACCGCAGCGAGCCGGCATCCGTGCCGTGGCCATGGACATGTGGCCGGCGTATATCAATGCCACGCGGGCGTATGTACCAGAGGCTGACCGCAAGATCGCCTTCGACAAGTTCCATGTTGCGAAGTACCTCGGTGATGGCGTGGACAAGGTGCGCCGTGAAGAGCATCGCCGCCTGCTGCGCGAGGGCGACACATCTCTGAAGGGGTCGAAGTACCAGTGGTTGCGCAATCCCGGCAACATGAGCCGGGATCAGACAAACGCGTTTGCTGCCTTGCGCGACAGCCACCTGAAGACGGCCCGGGCATGGGCCATGAAAGAAATGGCCATGGACATCTGGCGCTACCAGCGACGCGGCTGGGCAGAAAAGGCGTGGCGAGAGTGGCTGGGGTGGGCGCAGCGCTGCCGTCTGGCACCGATGCAGAAGGTGGCCGGGACGATCAAGCAGCACCTCTGGGGCATTCTCAATGCCATCGTGCTGGGCGTGCACAACGGCCATGCCGAAAGCACCAACAGCCGCATCCAGCGACTCAAGGCCCGAGCCTGCGGCTTCCGCAACCGGGAGCGCTTCCGCAATGCGATTTACTTCCACTGCGGCGGATTGGACCTTATGCCGGAAGGGGCTGAAGGCAAATGGTTACCCACCTGATTTGGTGATGCCCCAATAAAAAAGCCGTGATTTTCACGGCTTTTTTATTTTTCCATCTGACAAGTGACATCCCCAAGGGAAAAGCGGACCGCTTCGTGCAAACGCGTCGAGCGCAAAGACGTTCCCGCCACCGCCATCAACTCCCCACCAGAAAAAACCAGCGGCAAGCGCTCGCGCTCCCAGGGCAGAATGCCCGATGCCTGCAGCAACTTTTTCAAGTCATGCGTCAT
>JBASJP010000117.1:0-49017 GCA_049655345.1 Moraxellaceae bacterium | reverse complement strand
ATGACGCATGACTTGAAAAAGTTGCTGCAGGCATCGGGCATTCTGCCCTGGGAGCGCGAGCGCTTGCCGCTGGTTTTTTCTGGTGGGGAGTTGATGGCGGTGGCGGGAACGTCTTTGCGCTCGACGCTTTTGCACGAAGCGGTCCGCTTTTCCCTTGGGGATGTCACTTGTCAGATGGAAAAATAAAAAAGCCGTGAAAATCACGGCTTTTTTATTTGGCAGGCCTCACGGCTCAGAGTTTGCGCATCACCAGCGTGGCGTTGGTGCCGCCAAACCCGAAGCTGTTGGACATGACGGTTTTCAATCCTGCTTTCTCGATGGTTTTCAGCACGACATTCATGCCTTCAGCCACGGGGTCAAGCGTATCGATGTTGATGGAGCCGGCAACAAAATCGCCCTCCATCATCAGCAGGCAGTAGATCGCTTCCTGCACGCCTGCAGCACCAAGCGAGTGGCCGGACAGGGATTTGGTGGAGCTGATTTTCGGGCTGCTTTCACCGAATACTTCGCGGACTGCCCGCAGTTCGGCGACATCACCAACCGGCGTCGAGGTGCCGTGGGCATTGATGTAGTCAATCGGGGTATCTACCGTGGCCAGCGCCTGCTCCATGCAGCGTTTTGCACCTTCGCCGCTGGGGGCGACCATGTCATGGCCGTCAGAGGTGGCACCGTATCCGATAACCTCGGCATAAATGCGGGCGCCACGCTTGACTGCATGCTCGTACTCTTCGAGCACCACCATGCCGGCGCCACCGGCAATGACAAAGCCATCACGGTTGGCATCATAGGCACGTGATGCTTTCTCCGGCGTATCGTTGTACTTGCTGGACATGGCACCCATGGCATCGAACAGGCAGGACTGTGCCCAGGTTTCTTCTTCACCGCCGCCGGCAAAGACAATGTCCTGCTTGCCAAGCTGGATCTGTTCCATGGCATTGCCAATGCAGTGCGCGCTGGTGGCACAGGCAGAGGCAATTGAATAATTGACGCCCTTGATCTTGAATGCGGTAGAGAGGCAGGCAGAGATCGTGCTGCTCATGGTGCGGGGCACCATGTAGGGACCAATGCGCTTTACGCCCTTGCTGCGGGCAATGTCGGCAGCCTCAACCTGATTTAGCGACGAAGCACCACCCGAGCCGGCAATGATGCCGGTGCGCGGCTGGGAGACCAGTTCCGGAGGCAGGCCCGCATCACCGATGGCCTGTTGCATTGCAACGGCGGCATAGGCCGCAGCATCGCCCATGAAGCGCTTGTCCTTGCGGTCAATCAGCGCATCAAGATCAATCTCGGGGCGTCCGCTGATCTGGCTGCGAAAGCCCATCTCGGCATAAACCGGATTGGCCTTGATGCCGGACTTGCCCAGACGCAGGCTTTCGCTGACGCTTGCCTTGTCGTTTCCCAGACTGGAAACAATGCCCAGCCCGGTAATCACTACACGTCGCATCTTCAACCCTCATCGTTGGCAGCGTCATTTTCTGCGCTGTCTTTTTATAACTGTCGTGCGTCAGTCAGATGACTATCAGGACTGACGGATGATCAGAAGTTGTCAGTACTGGTGAACAGGCCACAACGCAGGTCCTGCGCGGTATAAATCTCGCGGCCATCCACTTTCATGCTGGCGTCTGCAATACCCATGACCAGCTTGCGTTCGACCACGCGCTTGATGTTCAGGTGATAGGTCACCTTCTGATGGTGTGGCAGCACCTGCCCGAAAAACTTGATTTCGCCCGAACCCAGTGCGCGGCCCCGTCCCGGATTGCCATGCCATGCCAGCCAGAAACCGAGCAGCTGCCACATGGCATCCACGCCCAGACAGCCAGGCATGACCGGATCGCTTTCAAAATGACAGCCGAAAAACCAGAGGTCGGGACGTATATCAAGCTCGGCGATGATTTCACCTTTGCCGTACAGGCCACCTTCATCTGTAATCAGGGAGACTCGGTCCATCATGAGCATGTTTGGGAGGGGCAGGCGGGCATTGCCCGGTCCGAACAGTTCCCCGTGGGCGCAGGCAAGCAGGTCATCCCGGCTGAAGGCATTGGGTCGCATTTTTGGAGCAGTCCTTGACGCAGCACCGCCTTTTTGACGGCCCCGGGATTGTATCAGGGGCCTCCTGACAGTCTGGTTGCTGCAGGGCCCCAACTTGTTTCCAAATGTGTGACCCTGACCGTCAGAAATCCGGTTGTGTTACATGCGGATTATGGACAAGCAAAGGGGGCTGTATATGATGGCGCAGCCTTGGCTGGCAGGCCTTCGTGCGACGTGTCGCACCAGGCGGTCATCCCCTTTGTTCAGGAGTTTCCAATGCTCGTCGAGCTGGGTCATTTTGCACTTGTACTGGCGCTTGTGGTGGCAGTGCTGCAGTTCATCGTGCCGATCATCGGGGTCTGGCGCGGACATGCCGGGGCTCAGTCCGTTGCGCGCAATGCCGCCTATCTGCAGCTGTTGCTGCTCCTGTTTTCCTTCGGAATGCTGACGCTGGCGTTCATCAATAACGACTTTACGATTGATTATGTCGCCAGGCAGAGCAATACCATGCTGCCGGTGTGGTACAAGGTTTCGGCGGTCTGGGGCGGGCATGAAGGCTCGCTTCTGCTGTGGGCTCTGGTACTGGCGTTGTGGAGTTCGGCTGTGGCGCGGTTCAGTCGCAGCCTGCCGCGTGACATGATCGCACGCGTCCTGGCGATTCTGGGCAGCATCAGTGTTGCTTTCATCCTGTTCATCCTGCTGACGTCCAACCCCTTTCGCCGCCTGTTACCGGACTTCCCTCCCGACGGCAATGACCTGAATCCGCTGCTGCAGGATCCGGGGCTTATCTTTCATCCGCCTATGCTCTACATGGGTTACGTCGGTTTTGCCGTACCGTTTGCCTTTGCACTCGCCGGCTTGATGGGCGGGCGTCTGGACTCGGCCTGGGCACGCTGGTCCCGCCCGTGGACAGTGGCGGCCTGGTGCTTCCTGACGGTGGGTATTGCCCTCGGATCATGGTGGGCCTACTACGAGCTGGGCTGGGGTGGGTGGTGGTTCTGGGACCCGGTGGAAAATGCTTCCTTTATGCCCTGGCTGGCAGGTACAGCATTGATTCACTCCCTTGCGGTGACGGAGAAGCGGGGCGTATTCAAGGCATGGACCGTCATGCTGGCCATCATCGCCTTTGCACTCAGTCTGCTGGGGACTTTCCTCGTGCGTTCCGGTGTGTTGACGTCTGTACATGCCTTTGCGTCGGACCCCGAGCGCGGGCTGTTTGTGCTGGGTATTCTGGCTGTGGTCATTGGTGGTTCGCTAACATTGTTTGCCGTTCGTGCCGGCATGCTTGCCAATGAGTCCCGCTATGAGCTGGTTTCCCGTGAAATGTTTCTGTTGCTCAATAACCTGATCTTGCTGACGGCTACTACCGTGGTATTTCTGGGAACGCTGTTCCCGCTGGTGGCAGATGCCTTCAATCTGGGCAAGATTTCAGTGGGCCCCCCGTATTTCAATCTGCTGTTTGTGCCGCTGACCCTGATGTTGATGGCATTCATGGCACTGGGGCCTCAGGCCAACTGGAAGCGTCATGATGCGCGTGCGCTGTTGCAGCCATATGGAAAAATCCTGGGTGCGGCAATAGTCGTTGGCGTTGCCATTCCGCTGCTGGTTTTTGCCAAGGCAGGAGTGGGTGTCATTCTGGCATCGGTATTGTCATGCTGGGTGGTCATTTCGGCTGTACGTGATGTCGTCGTGAAGGTGCGTACAGCCAGGGCCGGCATCCTGGCGGGGCTGCGGCGTTTGTCCCGCAGCTATGTCGGCATGCAGCTGGCTCATCTGGGGCTGGTGGTGACGGTGCTGGGTGTCGCGTTTACTTCGGTGTACAGCATCGAGCGCGATGTCCGCATGGCGCCGGGAGACAGTGCGTCGGTCAATGAGTACCGCTTTGTCTTTCAGGGAGTGGAAGAACACACGGGCCCGAATTATTCTGCAGTGCGTGGCACCATGCGGGTGTTCAGCGGCGATCAGGAAATCGCTGTCATGCATCCGGAAAAGCGCTTTTATTTTGTGCAGCGGAACACCATGACGGAAGCTGCCATTGATGCCGGTTTTTTCCGTGACCTGTATGTTGCAATGGGTGAGCCGCTGGATGGCGATGCCTGGGCCGTCCGTCTGTATCACAAGCCGTTTGTGCGCTGGATATGGCTGGGTGCATTGCTCATGGCAGCTGGTGGTTTGCTGGCCGCCAGTGACCGGCGCTATCGGTTGAAAGTGAAACAGGATGTGGTTGTGACGGCAGAAAAGGTGGCGGGATGAAAAAGCCGGTTCGTATTGCGCTGTATGCACTTCCCCTGCTGCTGTTTGTGGCCCTGGCTATCCTGCTGGGCAGTCGTCTGGGTACCGATCCGGGTGTGCTGCCTTCGGCACGTCTGGGCAAGCCCATGCCGGAATTCAGCATGACATCGCTGACGGCACCGGACAGGCTGCTGTCGGTTGCAGACGTAAAAGGAAAGGTTTCCATTCTCAATGTCTGGGCCACATGGTGTATTTCCTGTCAGGTCGAGCATCCGGTCCTGATGGAAATGGCGCGTCAGGGCGTGCCGATCATCGGTGTCAATTACAAGGATATTCGTCAGGCGGCCACCAAGTATCTGGAGTTGCACGGCGATCCCTTTCTGTTCTCCGTGTTCGATGAAAAGGGCGATCTTGGCCTTGATCTGGGCGTCTATGGCGCACCGGAAACCTATCTGCTCGATCGCGATGGCAATATCCGTTACCGCTTTGTCGGGGTGCTTGACCCGCAGAAATGGGAAGCTGAGTTGAAGCCGCGATATGAAGCATTGCTGGCGGGCAGGGCGTTGCCAGAGGAGGCGGCTGCACAATGAAAATGATTGGTGTTGTGCTTCTGCTGCTGGCCAGTCTTGGCGCACAGGCAGCCATTGATGTTTACGAGTTCGAGTCGCCCGAGCAGGAGCAGCGTTATCGTCTGCTGATTGAAGAGCTGCGTTGCCCGAAATGTCAGAACCAGAATCTTGCAGGATCGGATGCCGGTGTGGCAACAGACCTGAAGAATCGTGCCTACGAGTTGATGCAGGAAGGCAAGTCGGATGACGAGATTCGGTCTTACCTGATCGAGCGCTATGGTGATTTCATTACCTACAAGCCACCACTGCGGGCCGGGACACTGGTTTTGTGGGTGGGGCCGTTTGTTCTCATGGTGCTGGTGGGGTCGGCTCTGGTCTGGCGTGTGCGCCGGCCGGCTGCTCATCCGGTGGCAATTTCCGCAGAGGAGCAGGCGCGACTGGCCCGGCTGCTCAATGATGACTCACCTTCTCGGGACTGACGCACGCACATGACTTTCTTCTGGATATTGGTTGTCCTGTTGTCTTTGCTGGTCACGGCTGCAGTGTTGTTGCCGCTCTGGCGTGCGCCGCGACGTAATGAGCAATCACTGCTGGTGCTTAACCGGCGTGTGTATCAGGAACGTCTGGCTGAGCTTGAAGCGGATCGTGATGAAGGCCGTATTGATGCAGACACTTTCAGTGACCTGCAGACGGACCTGCAGCGCAATCTGCTGTCTCTGGATGAGCCGGGGCAAAACGGTTCTGACGTGCGCTCATGGCGCGTGCCACTGGCCGTGGCAATTCTTGCGTCCCTGGTGGCGGTACTCTTTTATGGGCAGGTTTTGCTTTCCAGTGATGTCCAGACATGGTGGCAGGTACAGAAAAGCGCGGGCCCAGCCGCACAACGCCTGATTGAGGGCAAGTTGCCGCCGGAGAATGAAAACAATACCCACTCCCTGCAGGAAATCATTCAGGGTTTGCAGTACCAGTTGCAAAAGAACCCGGAGCAGCCTGAGGCATGGTTTACGCTGGGGGTGGCTTATGCACAGGCGGAGCTTTTGCCCCCTGCACTGACTGCATTCGAACGTGCGTGGCGGCTCCGGCCGGATGAAACCCGGTATGCCCTGACGTTTGCCCAGGCAAGACTGTTCAGCAATCAGGGGCAGCTGGATGATCTCAGTCGCCAGTTGCTCACGTCCGTTGTCCAGCGTGAGCCCGCACACGAAGGTGCACTCTTGCTGCTTGGTCTGGGTGCGTACCGGAGTGGTGATCATGCGCTGGCGGTGTCAGTGCTGGAGCAGTTGCAGAAAGTGCGCGGCCAGCGCTCGTCCGGTGATGGCTCGGCCGCCATGCAGGAGGTTGCCAGAACACTGGCAGATGCCCGGCTGCAGTTGCAGGCAAAGGCCGACGGGACTGCCCTGGCAGCCAGCACGTCACGCCTGAGTGTGTCCGTTCAGGTCGACAAGTCGCTGGCCGGCAAGTTCAGTCCCGATGATGTGGTGTATGTGTTTGCCCGTGCCTTGCAGGGGCCTCCGATGCCACTGGCGGTGGTACGCAAGACGGCTGCTGATTTGCCGCTGATGGTCGAGCTGGATGATTCGCAAAGCATGATGCCGGATCGCCCGCTGTCTTCGGTAAAGGAAATCGTTGTCGAGGCGCGAATATCGCGGCATGGATCACCCGAGAAGCAAGCCGGAGATCTCGAGGCGGTAGCCGTTCCGGTACGCCAGAGTGAGCAGGCCCAGAAGGTGGTCTTGCGCATCAATTCCGTGCTGCCATGATTCTCTCAGGAAGGGAATGACCGGATGGTCTGCTTGTGATTGGCGGGGTCCGAGTGTATCTTTGCGGGCTTTCCTGCCTTCTTAACTGCCGACCAGCCCGCCCTTGAAGGCCCTGCTGTCACAGCTTGTTTGCCCGGAAACCGAGATTCAGTTGATTATTGGAGTGACATCACTATGCGCATCATTCTTCTGGGGGCTCCCGGTGCAGGCAAGGGCACACAGGCCCAGCTCATCATGCAGAAGTTCGGTATTCCCCAGATCTCCACGGGAGACATGCTGCGTGCAGCAGTAAAGGCGGGTACCGAGTTGGGTGTTGCTGCCAAGAAGATCATGGATGCAGGTGGCCTGGTCTCTGATGACATCATCATCGGTCTGGTCAAGGACCGCATTACCCAGCCGGATTGTGCCAAGGGTTTCCTGTTTGACGGATTTCCCCGGACGATTCCCCAGGCAGAAGCCATGATCGAGGCCGGTGTTGATATCGACTATGTGATCGAGATTGATGTCGGCGATGCCGAAATCATTGAACGTCTCTCGGGGCGCCGTGTGCATCCAGCCTCTGGTCGTGTGTATCACGTCAAATACAACCCGCCGAAAGTGGCTGGCAAGGATGATGCCTCGGGTGATGACCTGGTGCAGCGTGACGACGACAAGGAAGAGACCGTGAAGAAGCGTCTGGATATCTATCACACCCAGACCAAGCAGTTGATCGACTTTTACCAGAAGCTGGCGGCGGATGGTTCGGCCAAGGCACCTAAGTACTCCCGTATTGCAGGTGTGGGCCAGGTGGACGAGATTGCCGCAAAGGTATTCGCCATTCTCGGCTGATCGTATATATAAGAAGCAAGACTTCTGGCTGACGCCGTGCCCATGCACGGCGTTTTGCTTTGTGGCCGGTCGTGCGCCTTGTCCCGCCCGTGACATTGTTTTGTCTCGCCATCATGCTGAGGGTGAGTGGTTGTTGCTTGTCGTCTTCTAGACGGCGCCCGGATTTGCTTAAATCCTGACATCACCTGGTGGAGTATGTTTCATGTCTGAGCCCGTGCGTCGCCGTCTGGGAGTTGTGCTGGCCAATCTGGGTACGCCGGATGCGCCGACGGTTCCCGCCGTACGCCGTTTTTTGCGCGAGTTTCTGGCGGACTCGCGAGTGATAGAGATTCCTCGACCGGTGTGGTGGGTCATTCTGAATGCCTTCATCCTGCCATTCAGGCCTGGGCGGGTTGCAAAGCTGTATCAGTCCATCTGGGAGCGTGAGGGTGATTCCCCGATGCGGCGGATACTGAAAGAGCAATGTGCCAAATTGCAGCAGCAGCTGACGGCATCCATGCCTGCTGTTGACGTGATTGTGGTGCCAGGCATGAGTTACGGTAATCCGTCGGTGGCCTCCGCCATGGATGGATTGCTTGCGCAGGGAGTGGAGCAGATTGTTGTCCTGCCTCTTTTCCCCCAGTTCTCGGCAACCTCGACGGCACCGGTTTACGATGCAATTGCCCGTTGGCAGGCGACGCAGCGCAATCTGCCTTCGGTTGTGATCATCAAGGACTACTACAAGCACCCGATCTACATTGCTGCCCTTGCGGTTTCGATCCAGTCGCACCGGCAGCAAAACGGCTCTGCAGAAAAGCTGCTGTTTTCCTTTCATGGCATTCCCCAGCCGTATGCCGACAAGGGTGATCCCTATCCTGAGCGTTGCCGTGAGACGGCGGTTCGTGTTGCTGCAGCCCTGAATCTGCCTGACGATGCCTGGGCTTGCAGCTTCCAGTCCCGATTTGGCAAGCAGGAGTGGATCAAGCCCTACACGGATGTATTGCTGGAGTCATGGGCGAAGCAGGGGACGGCATCGGTGCAGGTCGTCTGCCCGGCCTTTTCTGCTGATTGCCTGGAGACACTCGAGGAAATTGCCGGGGAAAATTGCGAGGCGTTCCTGCATGCAGGTGGAAAAGCCTATCAGTACATTCCTGCGCTTAATGCACGTCCCGATCATATTGCCCTGATGTCTGCGCTGGTGCGCCCGCATCTGGAAGCCTTTCAGGCAAACTGATTCACGTGTGTTCTTAAAAAAGCCCCGGTTTATCCGGGGCTTTTTGTTTCTGGCAGTAACACTTTCATTTGATTTGATGCCGTTTTGGGCAGTCCAGGTGCAGTGAAGTAATCTGGCACGGTTATTTTCCTGTACGCATGGACAGTTTTGTGATGGCTGTTAATCAGGCGATTGTCATTGCAGTTCTGATAATGCATTTATCGGTGTGAGTGCTTGAAATGGTTTTTCTGAAACCGGGATGGAACTTTTAGTGGGTGTTTTATTGTCCTGAAATGGTTCTCTGGCAATTCACTGATGGTGGTCATTAATTGCGTCGCTCTCTTTTTGGCGAATGCAGTAGATCTGCCGGATGAGGAAAAATAATCCCGTGATCGAATCCGGTAATTAAGGAGAAATGCATTTTTGGAGACATCGAATGACTCTGAAAATGACTTTTTTGCGATTTTTTTAATAAAAACCATCAAAAATCAATTGTTAATGCTGGTAATTTGTACCAACTGCTTTTTTTTTGTGCTATTTTTTAAAACGTAGTAAGGCATAAATGCTTTTAAAAACACTTAGAGGGAGAACCTTCAATGGCTCGTACCACCAAAAAAGCTGTTGCGAAAAAACCGGCTGCTCGTAAGCCTGCTGCCCGTCGTGCTGCTCCTGCTGTGAGCTCCGCTGCTGGCGCCAAGGCCCAAGAAGCTGCTTCCAAGGCTGCTGCTACGCTGAGCGCAGCTCTTGCTGCTGCAAAAGCAGCCAAGACCCCTGCTGCAAAAGCAAAAGCAAATGAAAAGGTGAAGGCTGCTCGCGCTGCTGCCCGTACAGCCAAGGCTGCACTGGCCAAGGCAAAGGTGCATGCCGCCGTTGAGAAGGTGAAGGCCGCTGCCGATGCGCGCGTAGCCAAACTGGCTGCTGCGCTCGAGAAGAAGCGTGCTGCTGCTGTTGAGCGTGCCAAGAAAGCTGCTGAAAAGCGTATCGCCAAGGCTGATTCTGCCAAGGTGAAGGCTGCACAGAAGAAAGTGGCTGCCAAGGTCAAGGCTGCGCTGAAGAGTGCTGCTGCCAAGATGAAGGCAATGGCCAGGAAAGAAGCTGCTGCTGCCAAGGCTGCTGAGCGTGCTGTTGCCCGCAAGGCTGCTGCACTGGCCAAGCGCGCTGCCAAGAAGGCTGCCGCTGCTGCCAAGCCAGCACGCAAGCCGGCTCGCAAGCCAGCTGCCAAGAAGCCTGCTGTACGTAAGCCTGCTGCTGCGAAGAAGCCGGCTGCCAAGCCTGCTGCAGCAAAGAAGCCGGTTGCTCGCAAGCCTGCTGCCAAGAAGCCTGCTGCACGCAAGCCTGCTGCTTCGCGTCGCGGTCGTCCGCCAAAGGCCGCTGCTCCTCAGGCCTGAGGTTGAAAAAACCCCGCTTCGGCGGGGTTTTTTTATGGGATAACGAAATGGGGGAACGAATCCCGGCCGAGGGCTGAACGGGAATGCCACACTGACCGTGAACGGTTAGAATACTCGTTTCCATTCAGACCAAGACTTCATGACGGACCGTTTCAACAGCCTTGCCATTCTGGGCAAAGAGGGGCGGCTTGCCGGACATATTGCCGGTTTTCGTCCGCGTGACTCGCAGTTGGCCATGAGTGATGCCGTTGCTGAGGCTGTCCGCGAAAAACGGGTACTGATGGTTGAGGCAGGTACCGGTACCGGTAAAACCTACGCCTATCTTGCTCCTGCACTTCTGTCCGGTGAGAAAGTCATTGTTTCCACGGGCACTCGTAATCTCCAGGATCAACTGTTTCATCGTGACCTTCCCACCATTCTGGCTGCAATGGGGGTTTCGGTACGCACGGCTCTTTTAAAGGGACGTGCCAATTATCTTTGTCCCTACCGGTTGCAGATTCATCTTGAGGATGGCCGCTTTGCCAGCAAGCAGACGGTACATGAATTGCAGCGGGTCGCCGAGTGGGCGCCCACCAGCAATAGCGGGGATATCGCTGAGCTGAGTGATCTGCCTGAGGATGCGAGTGTCTGGCCACTGGTAACCAGTACGGCCGACAATTGTCTGGGACAGGAATGCCCCCTGATTGAGGAATGCCCACTGGCGCGTGCGCGCAAGAAAGCCAGCGAGGCGGATCTGGTGGTGGTCAACCATCACCTGTTTTTTGCTGATATTGCCATCAAGGAAGAAGGTTTTGGTGAACTCCTGCCGGATGCCACGGCCATCATCTTTGATGAAGCCCACCAGCTGCCCGAAGTGGCATCCATGTTCTTTGGCGAAAGCATTTCCTCGCGGCAGTTGCTGGAGCTGGCACAGGATGCCGTGGGTGAAATGTTGCAGGCGGCCGGTGAAATGCGTTCCATTCTGGATGCGTCGACCCAGCTGGAGAATCGTGTCGCCGATATGCGACTGGTTTTTGGCGATGACGCGAGGAAAGGTATCTGGTCAGAGGTTTCTGGTCTGGAAAAAATGCCGGCCGGGATTGAGGGTGTGAGACTGGCACTGGCACATCTTTCTGCCTGTCTCGACGCGGCAAGTGCGCGCAGCAAGGGTCTGGAAAATGCGCATCGTCGGGCAGAAGACCTGATTGTCCAGTTTGAGAAGCTCACCGGTAATACGCCGGAAAACCAGGTGCACTGGTTTGAGACATTCAAGAAGGGTTTTGTCCTGCAGTGGACGCCGCTGGATGTGGCCAAGCCGTTTCGTGACATGGTGTCCGGCCGCAAGGCTGCTTGGGTGTTTACCTCGGCGACACTGGCGGTGCATGAGGACTTCCGGCATTTTTCCGGGCAGCTGGGCCTGAATGATCTGGAGACCATGCAGCTGCCCAGTCCGTTCTCCTATGAAAAGCAGGCGCTTTTCTATGTGCCACGTGGTTTGCCTGATACCAGTGATCCCCGGTATACACAGTCGGTACTTGAAGCCAGCCTGCCGGTTTTACAGGCAAGCCGGGGTCGCGCGTTTGTTCTGTTCACCAGCCATCGTGCATTAAAGGAAGCGGCAGAGTGGTATCGCGGACGTCTTGAGTATCCGTTGTTTGTGCAGGGCACCATGGCCAAGGCAGAGTTGCTGAAGCGCTTCAGGGAACATGGCAATGGTGTCCTGCTGGGAACAGGCAGCTTCTGGGAAGGTGTGGATGTGCGGGGTGAGGCATTGTCCTGCGTGATTATCGACAAGTTGCCGTTTGCCTCACCTGGCGAGCCGGTGATTGCTGCGCGGATAGATGCCTATAAGGCAAGGGGCCGGAACCCGTTTGTAAGCTATCAGTTGCCAGGCGCCATTATTGCCATGAAACAGGGTGCGGGCCGACTGATTCGTGACGAGACGGATACGGGTGTACTCATGGTCTGTGATCCTCGTCTGGTTGGCCGTCCCTATGGCCAGCTCTTTCTGCAAAGTCTGCCGCCGATGCGGCGCACGCGTTCACTGGATGAGGTACGGGAGTTTTTTGCGATGATTGACAGCATGAGTGATGTGACGGCATGAAACTGCTTGCGCTTGAGACCTCGACCGAGGCCTGTTCCGCCGCCCTCTGGGTGGATGGAGCGTTGTGCGTACGTTTTCGTCATGCGCCCCGCCTGCAGACCGAGCTGCTTCTGCCGATGATAGAGGACGTTCTGGCCGAGGCCGGCATCACGCTGGCCAATCTGGATGTGCTGGCATACAGCCGTGGTCCCGGGGCCTTCACGGGGGTACGTATTGCCGCTGCGGCGATACAGGCGATTGCCTATGCACGCGATTTGCCGGTGCTGGCGGTTTCCAGCCTGCAGGCGCTCGCGCAGGGCGCCTGGCGTGTGCACGGGGCCGAGCGGGTATTGTCCGTGTTTGATGCGCGCATGAATGAAGTTTATGTGGGGGGATATGCGCTGGCAGAGACGTTGATGCTGCCACTGGATGTTGAACACCTGTGTGCGCCTTCCGTTTTGCCGGCATCATTGTCGGGACGGTTTTTTGTGGCCGGTAACGGCGCCGGTGTTTACGAAGCCGGGTTGCGTGCGCAATGTGAGGTGGCTGGTATTGATGCTGCGTTGTTCCCCTCTGCGGAGGATGTCATTCCGCTGGCACTTCGCCTGCATGCAGAGGGAGGGGGGCAAGCTCCCGAGCTGGCACTGCCGGTGTATCTGCGCGATGAAGTCTGGAAGAAGCTGCCAGGACGGTAGGCTGGAGGATATATGGCGGGGATTGACTGGGATTTTCCGGATCCGAACATCATGCGGGTATGTGTTGATGCCTCGCATATTGATGTCATGCAGCACACCAATAATGTGGTGTACCTGCAGTGGCTGGAAGCTGCGGCCTGGGATCACTCACGCCAGCTTGGCCTGGCTGAGGCCGATTACGAGCGCCTGGGTTATGGCATGGTGGCCCGTCGTCATGTGCTGGATTATCTTCAGCCCACATTTCAGGGCGAGACAATCCTGCTGGGCACCTGGATCATCTGGAATGATCGCCTGTCGACACGTCGTGCCTACCAGTTTGTGCGAGAGTCGGATGGCCAGACGGTGTTTCGCGGTCGCACGCACTGGGTGTGCGTGGACATAAAGGAAGGAAAGGTTCGGCGCATGCCGCCAGAGTTTCAGGCGGCGTATCAGTCGCCGCTGCAAATAGAGGAATAAGCGTGGATTTTGTGCTGTTGTTGCAGGCCCTTGTCATGGGGGTGATCGAGGGGCTGACTGAGTTCCTGCCGGTGTCCAGCACGGGGCACCTGATTGTGACCGCCGACCTCATGAACTTCTGGACACCCGACAAGCGTGTGGTATTCGAGATCGCCATCCAGCTGGGCGCCATTCTTGCCGTATGTTTTGATTACCGAGAGAAGCTTGCCCGTGTCACCGTGGGAGTGCTCAAGCGGGAGCCCGATGCCGTGCGGTTTACGGTAAATGTGCTGGTGGCATTCCTGCCGGCTGCCGTGATCGGTTTTTTTGCCATCGGCATTATCAAGGATTACCTGTTTACGCCACTGGTGGTGGCGACGGCACTTGTGCTGGGCGGCATACTGATCCTGTATGCCGAGCGGCGCGAGCATGTCATTCGTGCGGAATCGCTGGACGATTTGCGCTGGCAGGATGCGCTCAAGGTCGGTTTTGCACAGTGTCTGGCGATGATCCCCGGCACCTCGCGCTCCGGTGCAACCATTATCGGAGGTTTGTTCTTTGGCCTGTCGCGCAAGACGGCTGCCGAGTTTTCCTTTTTTCTGGCCATTCCCACCATGATCGGAGCCACGGCGTACTCGGTCTATAAACACCGGACCGAGTTTGTGCTGGCCGATTTTCCTGTGTTTGCGGTGGGCTTTGTCAGCGCATTCCTGGTGGCAGCGTGGGTGGTGAAGGCGCTGGTGCGCTATGTCTCCAATCATGATTTCACCGTATTTGCCTGGTACCGCATTGTATTTGGCGGTCTGATCCTGCTGACAGCGTTCACCGGTCTGGTGGACTGGTCGGCACACTGATGGCACTGCACCTGCTGGTGGCAGAGTCCTGCGAGACGCAGGCCGCCGAGTTGTCGCGCCAGTTGTCCCTGCCTTCGGTCACCTATTCCTCTCCGCTCAAGCCGGCGTTGAAAGCCTTGCCCCCGGAAGGGGCTGCGCTGGTGTGTGATGAGACGGGCCTGGCGCTGTATGCACTCAGCCTGCCCGGGTCCGGCCCGGTGCGTGTGGAGCTGGGTGAGGGCGCGCTGGGCTGGCGCCTGGACGAGGCGAAGGTCCGGCACGAGATGATCGTGAAAGCCTGCGGTGTGCGCCCGGGTGTCATGACGACAGTATTTGATGCGACGGCAGGCTTGCTGCGTGATGCTGCCGTACTGGCCATGGCAGGCTGTCAGGTGCAGTTGGCTGAGCGTTCACCGGTGATAGGACTGCTTGTCGAAGATGGCTTGCGCAGGGCAGCAGGCCGGCCCGAGCTGCAGTCACTGGTGGCACGTCTCCGCTTTTGCCCCGGGGATGCCCGGCAGCAGCTGGAGGCGCTGGCGTCTGCAGATGATCGTCCGGATGTGGTAGTACTGGACCCGATGTTTCCGCACCGGGAAAAAAGTGCACTGGTGAAAAAGGAGATGCAGGTTTTCCAGTCCGTGGTGGGCGAGGATGCCGATGCCGATGCACTGTTGTTGCCGGCGCTCCGTACTGCCCGCAAGCGTGTGGTGGTCAAGCGTCCACGGCAGGCACCACCTCTGGATGGCCGCAAGCCTGATTTTGTGGTGGAGGGGAAAAGTGGTCGGTTTGATGTCTATCTGCCAGCGAACCAGCAGATGGACTCACCCTGACCAGGGATTACCCCAATGAAAAAGCCGCTGTATCAGCGGCTTTTTCATATCAGCGTTTGTGCTTCTTTTCCTTTTGTTCTTTCGCCGCCATGGCGGTCTCAATCTCTTCATCACTGACACGGGTAATCTGCTGGATGGCCTGACGCATGTCGGGCGGCAGGATCAGGCGAGCTCCTTCAGCCACATCAATCAGTCGATGGTCAAAGGTAAGGTGCCCGCTGTCATCAGTCTGGATCTGACCGTTTTCGCGAAGGGTTTCGACAAACGTATGGAACAGCGCCTTGTCAGAGAACTCGGGGGCACTGAACTCATGCAGGATGGACAAGCGCTGGGCGAGCAGCTGGCACAGGTCTTCCAGCCGCTTCTGCGTAATGCCTCCCGTGCCTTGCTGGGACAGCAGGGATACTGTCATGTAGTAGCGTTCCAGATTCTGGCGCACGCTTTGGCCCAGCACGTTCAGCTCTGCATATTCCTCGCTGTTGGGGCTGGGGCAGGCAATAAGGCCTTCGCTATTGCGTGCGGTCAGCAACTGCGACGCAATGAGGGCATCCAGCAGTTTGTGAATGACCTCCTCAACAGTTTCATTACACCAGGGCAGAAAAAGTTCGGACTGGAGGAATGGATAGATGCTGCGGACAAGCCGCACGACCTGGTCACGATGCAATTCATTGTTGTGCAGCATCAGGCAGGCGATGAGTGATGGCAGCGTGAAGAAGTGCAGCACATTGTTGCGGAAGTAGGTCAGCAGCATGGCCTCTTCCTCACCGACACTGATCATGTCACCCAGCGGGTGACGGATGCGCTGCAGCAGTTTCAGCTTTTCGCCATAGGCAATGACTTCGCCACCGGATAGCTCCGTGATCATGATGTGGTTGCTGTACGGCACGCTACCAAGCAACTCGCGATAGCGGTCGATCTGGCGGATCAGGGCATCCTCGTCCATGGCATGCTTGGGCATGGATAGCAGGATCAGGCTGAGCAGGTTGACCGGATTGACGATGGCGGTGCTGTTGATGTTGGTATTGATGTTCTGCGCGAGCCGGTCAACGGTGCGGGTCATCCATTCGGGCTTTTCGTCATCCTCAAGTGGAGTGTCACGCCAGAGCGGGTACTCCTCGTCCAGCAGCGCTGCAAGCGGGATGGGCTCGCCGAAGCTGACGTGTACCTTGCCAAAGGTCTTCTGGATTTTACGGACGGTACTGATGACGCCCCAGATGGATTCTTTTTTCTTGGGCTTGCCGGACAGCTCGCCCACATAGGTTTTACCTTCCATCAGCTTTTCATAGCCGATGTAGGTGGGCACAAACATGATGGGACGGCTGTGGTCGCGCAGATAGCTTTTCAGTGTCATTGCCAGCATGCCGGTACGGGGTGACAGCAGACGCCCGGTACGACTGCGGCCGCCTTCGATGAAGTATTCAATCGAATAGCCCTTGGTCGTGATCAGGTGAATGTATTCATTGAACACGGCGGCATACAGGAAATTGCCCTTGAAGCTGCGGCGCAGGAAGAATGCCCCGCCACGGCGCAGGATGGAGCCAATCACCGGCATGTCGAGGTTGGCACCAGCCGCAATATGGGGCGGTACAAGGCCCCTGTTGTAGATCACATAGGACAGCAGCAGGTAGTCGATATGGCTGCGGTGGCTGGGTACGTAGACGATTTCATTTTCATGGGCAGCCTTGCGTACATCATCAAAGTGATGAACTTCGACGCCGTCATACAGCCGGGTCCAGAGCCATGTCAGGAAAATGGACAGGATGCGGATAATCGGGTGTGAATAGTCGGCGGCAATTTCATCGGCATACTTGAGCGCACGTTCTTCGGCTTTTTCCCGCGGGATGTTCTTTTCAGCGGCTTCGCGGGCAATGGCTGCCTTGACTGGCGGCATGTTGAGCAGCGAGCGTACCAGTGTGCGACGGTGTGAAAGGTCGGGGCCGATGGCGATTTCACGCTGGCGGCGGAAGTGCACACGCAGGACGCGAGCCAGCTTGCGCAGTGTTATTTCTTCGCTCAGTCCTTCATCGACCAGATTGCGAACCGAGATGGGGGCATTGAATTTCACCAGAGTCTGGCGACCATGCAGCAGGATCGTGATGAGCTGCTTGAACATGCCTGGTGTGGCCCAGGAGTCGGCGAAAAGCAGCTTGAAAATGGAGCTTTCCTTGTCAGGCGAGCGGCCCCAGAGAATGGTGACGGGAACCAGCTGTACATCCAGTTGAGGATTTTCGCGAACAGCATGCACGATCCGCACAAAGCGTGGCGAGTGTGCAAAACGGTTGCGCTGCAGGGGAGAGGGATTGTCACTGCGCATCAGGAAAAACAGTGAGCGGTTTTCTTTCAGTCCACCCTGCATCGGCTTGAGTGCGCGGGGAAGCCCGGCCTTGCGGGTTTCATGATCCAGTACGAGCAGGTTCGAAAAAAAACGGGTTTGCAGGACGTAGCAAACGGGCTTGTCCGGATCAAGCTGGAGTTGTATGAGGTCTTCGGGAATGACCTGGGTGCGCACAAAGAGAAACAGGAGCTTGCGTGCGATGGCGGTGAAGAGAGTGCTAAGCCACTGAGACATATTTATAAGGCTTTGATTGGCTTGGGAAATTCCTTGTATGGTAACAAAGCATCCCGCCTGGTGCGGGATGCTTGAGGCGGTGAATGTAACAAAAGATAACAGACAGGATGCTGTCAGGCCGAGACGGGTGCCCTGGTCCGGGTAACGCGAGCAATGAAGGAAGTCATTTCCTGCAGCGCCTGCCGGCCTTCCGGCAGGACACGATGGAACATGGGGAAGACATGCGGCATGTCAGTCCATTCCTTGTAGTCCATGGAAACACCGGCCTTGTTGGCTGCCCGACGTATGGCACGGGCATCATCCAGCAGGATTTCGCCAGTGCCGACATGCACCATGAGTGGTGGCAGTCCTTCGAGATTCGCGTATGCCGGAGACACCAGCGGGTCTTTCGGATCGCGTTCTCCGATATGGTGCTTGCCCAGTGCGGCAACGGCGACGGCATCCAGCATGGCTTCGCACTCGACGTTCTGGCGGAAGCTCTTGCTGGTGCAGGTCAGATCGGTCCAGGGGGACAGGCAGATGGCACCGGCCGGCATGGGCAGGCCCAGCTCGCGCAAGCGCAGCAGGGTAATCAGGACCAGATTGCCGCCAGCCGAGTCGCCGGCCAAAACGATCTGGTTCGGGCGCTCACCGGTTTTGAGCAGATGTTCATAGGCGGCGACAGCATCTTCCAGCCAGGCCGGATAACCATATTCCGGTGCCTGCCGGTAATCCAGTGCCAGCACGCGGGCCCCGGCATCACGCGCCAGTGCAGCGGTTAACGGCCGATGAGTGCGTGGTGATCCGGCAATGTAGGCGCCGCCGTGGAAGTACAGGACAACCCGGCTGGTGTTCTCTCCGGTTTCCACCCATTCGCCTTTGACCGGACGGTGCAAGGGCGTAATACGGGCGGATGGTGCGGGTACCAGACCGGCAGTAGCTTCCATGGTCCAGGCGGAAATGCCCATGCGGGCACGGGTCAGGCGACGGGGCAGCATCACGGGTTTCATGGTGCGCTTGAGCACCTGGTTCAGAATGCGACCTTGCCAGCTCATGGTGTTCTCTGGGCAGAAACGATGGGATGGGCGATGCTAACATCTTTGGCAAAGTGGCGGGCAGTGCAGAAAACACAGGCCAGTTCCTGCTATTGTGAGGTTTTGTTGTTTTTCAGGGCTCTGCATCCATGACCATGGTAGTGAACTGCGCAGTTTACAGTCGCCGTAACGGGCATAAGTTGCGTGACATTCCGGTTGATCTTATCAGTGAGAGTCTGGTCGAAGAGGACACCTTCATCTGGCTTGGCCTGCATGAGCCGGATGTCGCACTGATGCAACAGGTGCAGGACGAGTTCGACCTGCATGACCTCGTGGTGGAGGATGCACATCGCGCACATCAGCGGCCCAAGCTGGAGGTGCATGATGACGTGCTGTTTATCGTGATGCACACGGCTCGCATGGTGGGAGAGGAGGCCAAGCTGGGTGAGACGCATGTCATTCTTGGCCCGCGTTTTGTCGTGACCATCCGGCATGGTGCCTCGCAGTCGTATTCTTCTGTGCGCGAGCGTTGCGAGCACAACCCCAAGTTGCTGATGCGTGGGCCGGGTTATGTGCTGTATGCCGTGATGGATTTCATCACGGACAACTATTTTCCGGTGGTGGAGTCATATCGCTCGCATTTGCGGAGTCTTGAAGGAGCAATCTTTGAAGGGTCTTTCCGCCGTCGCACCATACGCCGCCTGTACGATCTGAAGCGTGATCTGGTGTTGCTGAGGCTGGCGGCATCGCCCATGCAGGATATCTGCAATGAACTGATGCACATTGATACCGCGCTGGTGTCAGATGACATGAATCCGTATTTTCGCGACATCTATGACCACGTCATTCGTATCAATGATGCCGTGGATGCAATTACGGAAATGCTGAGTGCTGCGCTGGACGTGCATCTGGCGCTGATTACCGTAGGTCAGAACGAGGTGGTGAAGCGTCTGGCCTCATGGGCTGCCATTCTGGCGGTGCCAACGCTGATTGCCAGTTTGTACGGGATGAACTTCGAGGTAATGCCCGAGCTGCACTGGTCCTATGGCTACCCTGTGGCGCTGGGCATGATGACGGTACTCTGCCTGCTGCTGTTTCGTCGCCTGCGTCGGGCTGGCTGGCTATAGTAAACGGGCGCGGTGGATATTCCACTCAAACAGCTTCTGGTCTAGGCTTTGCGGCCCGCCAGTCAGTGAGGACTTATCATGAGCCAGGTGATGCAGGAGGTGCTGGACCTCCTTGATCTTGAAACCATCGAGGCCGGACTTTTCCGTGGTCCCAGTCATAATATTGTTGGCAAGAATGTTTTTGGCGGGCAGGTGCTGGGGCAGGCCCTCATGGCGGCGGGACGTACGGTTGATGGACGTCTGGCGCATTCCCTGCACGGCTACTTCCTGCGTGCCGGAGATACCACGGCACCCATTGTCTATCAGGTTGAAAAAATTCGTGATGGCAAGAGCTTTGCCACCCGCAATGTGAAGGCGATCCAGCACGGCGAAATCATTTTTATCATGTCGGCATCTTTTGCCATTCCGGAAGACGGGCTTGAGCACCAGAGCGAAATGCCGGCGGTTGAGGGACCCGATGGTGTGCTCAGCGAGACCGAGTTGCGCCAGAAAGTGGCGCCGATGATTCCGGAGAAAATACGCGATGCATTTGCCCGTGAACGCCCGATCGAGATTCGCCCCATCAATCCGGTGAATCCGTTTGCACCGGTCAAGCAGGAGGCCAGGCGCTATCACTGGATGCGTGCACAAAGCCGCCTGCCGGATGATCCGTTGCTGCACCAGTGTGTACTGGCGTTTGCGTCGGACTTTGCGCTGATGGGAACGGCCATGTTGCCGCATGGCGTATCCTTCATGCAGAACAACATGCAGGCCGCCAGTATTGATCATTCAATGTGGTTCCACCGCCCGTTCCGGGCCGATGACTGGCTGCTGTATGACATGGATGCACCGAATGCATCCAGTTCACGCGGCATGAACCGTGGCCTGATTTACAGTCAGGATGGTCGTCTGGTGGCCAGTACGGCACAGGAAGGCCTGATGCGTCTGCGGGAAGTGCCGGAGAAATACTGACAGCGGATGACGGTCAATGGACTGCTGGTGGCCCGGGGTCAGCCGCGCTTGAATTCCACCACATTGCTGGCGGGTTTTTCACTGGGCGTGTCGGTGATGTTGAAAAAAAGCTTCATTTCGTCCTTTCGGGCGCAGCCGTCGAGGTAGCCCAGTTGTATCAGGTCCTGACAGTATGCCCCCTCAAACAGCAGGTAACTCAGGACGCCTGAGCCTGAGCGCTGGGTTGCTCCGGAGCCACGAACAAACATCCGTATGCTTTTCGGCAGGGCGTCGGCGTGACGCATGGCGATGGTGTCCAGAACCTGCGCCGACGGCGAGATGACCATGACGTCCACCGGGCGCAGGGTGCTCTGGTGGCGTGCTTCTTCGGGAATCAGGCTGATGGTCTTGTTGATGCGCGTCAGGCGCTCGATGTCTGATTCCAGACTGTCCACAAAAGAGCTGCTCAGGATGTGGCTGACAATCTGGGCGATGCTGGGATAGCTGAGGGACTTTTCCCGTTCTGCTTCTGCGGGTTGTCCTCCTACCCCGATCACCATGACGCGTTCGGCCCCCAGATGCAGGGCGGGGCTAATGGGAGCGTGCTGGCGTACGGCGCCATCACCAAAATACTCCCGGTTTACCCGTACTGCTGGAAACAGCATTGGTATGGCGGCGGAGGCCAGTAGGTGGTCAATCGAAATGGCGGTGCGTATGCCGACACGACGTGAGCGGTTCCAGCCATCCAGATGCGGAACCCCCTGAAAGAAACTGATGGATTCGCCGGTGGAATAGCCGGAAGCCGTAATGCAGAGCGCATCCAGAAAGCCGTTGTCGATAGCCTGCTGTATGCGTTCCAGCGGAATGTGGGCATCCAGCAGTCCCCGCAGCGGGCTGTTGTCCAGCAGCGATACCGGTAAATCACGGCGCAAGCGGCCAAAGACCATGGTCCAGAGCCAGCGCGCAGCACGGTGCAACACGCCAGGCCAGTCGGTGCGATAAACCTGATTGGTGCGAAACTCGCCCCAGACTGTTTCCAGCATGCTGATGCCGTCATGCAGGCAGTCAGCGTGTGTGGCCAGTCCGGCGGCATTCAGTCCGCCTGCAGAGGTGCCACAAATGATTTCAAACGGATTGTGGCAGCCCGGCGGCATGATGTCGGCAACTGCACGCAGCACGCCGACCTGATAGGCCGCACGGGCACCTCCGCCTGATAGGATGAGACCTGTGCGCTTGTTGCTCCACTGGTTCATACGCCCGCCTCCGATTGCGTATGTTTTCAGTCTAGCAGTGTTGTCGCCAATGCATAGCAGTGTGGTCCGGACGATGTCAAAAGCGGGACAGAAGGTCAGCCAGGCCAGTGCAACTCGTGCTCGCCCGTTTGGTTGATCTCCCACCAGAGGTCGGGGTCATCACCCTCATGCCAGCTGCCGGCAGTGGCCCTGACTGGACAGCCCAGTGCGACGAACACCTCCCTGGCGCACTCCTTGTCATCCGCCCATGGCGTGTGGGGGCTGTCGAGCCAGATGGAAATGAAGCCGTGACTGGCCTCTTCAATCACCAGCACGGGAATCGTATGGCCGTCATGATCCAGCTTGCTGCGCCACTGGCGCTTGCCGGCCGGCCGCCATGCCAGCGGGGTTTTCTGCGAAAAACGTTGTCCCAGCCATGCCTGCACGGCACTGGTGTCGGTGGACTGCACATAGATCTCGATATCAGGGGATTTCTGGGGGGTGGGCATGAGGCCTCCATTGCAATGGTCCAAGCTTTAGTCTTTTTGGCGCGAGGATCAACTTGTTCGGGTAATTTTGTCGGTGATATCGATGCGTGCATCGTGATTCCACAGGCTGGCTGGCTATTCAGTGACAGGCCATGGAATACTTGCAGGCAGGCACGATGGAACATGGAATTCACGCAAAGGAGTGGGGCAATGACGGTGCGGTATCTGGATGAAGGCTTGCTTGAGGAGTTGCGCGATATTCTGGATGAAGAGTTTCCGGCGCTGCTGAAAACGTATATTCAGGACTCTGCCATCCGCCTGCAAGACATGAATGATGCCTTTGCCCGTGGCGATGCCGATGCGCTGCGCAAGTCCACACACAGCCTCAAGGGGGCCAGTGCCAATCTGGGGCTTGAGTTCCTGACCGAACTTTGCCGCGAACTGGAGGAGGGGGCGCTGGCAGGGTCGCTGGCGGGCCAGGCTGGCCGCCTGAAGCAGGTGACAGATGAGCGTGAGCGCGCGGTGCAGTTGTTGAGTGCCTATATGTAATTTCCGGACAGAGTCGTGGGGCGCATGAACATGCCGCCCTCAGACGATACGTTTGTCCTTCAGTTTCTGGGCAGCACCCTCCAGTGCCTTCACGATCCTTTCCTTGTCGTAGTTCTTCACCTTGTTGATGTCCATCAGCATGGCAAAGCCGTCCAGCTCGTGTTCGATCCAGGTGGTCTGTGCACCCATGTCGGCACGGAAATCCATGACTTCCCATACCTGTACCGGGTTGTTGATGCCGCGCAGGCGGACCACGCCTTTTTCCCGGCACATGATGCGGTCACGTACCAGCAGGTAGGTGTCGTTGGATATCAGGATTTCGTCGACATCGGCGGCATTCTGCAGACGTGAGGCCAGATTGGCATCGCGGCCGATGATGGTGTAGTCCATGCGAGATTCACAGCCGAAATTTCCCACGTGGCAGTAGCCGGTGGTGATGCCCATGCGTACGTGCAGCGGCTTTTCAATGCCCATGCTTTTCCATTTCTGGCGCATGACCTGCATCTGCTTGCGCATGTCGATTGCCATGGACACGCAGGCAACGGCATCTTCCTTGGCACCCCTGGTGGTAGGGTCGCCAAAGAAGATGAGGATGGCATCGCCAATGAACTTGTCGATGGTGCCGCCATAGCGCAGGGCAATCTTCGACATCTGGTCAAAGTAGTAGTTCAGCATTTCCGTGAGGGCATCAGGAGACATTTCATCTGTTGTCTCGGTGAAGTCCTTGATGTCCGAAAAAAAGATGCTGAGTTTTTTGCGATGGTTTTGCAGGCGTGCGTCACGGCGACCGGAGAATATTGACTCCCATACCTGGGTGGGGAGGTATTTGACCAGCTTGCGCGAGAGCTGTATGGCCTGCTCCTGCTGTTCCATGATCAGGTTTTTGGCGCCAAGAAGATTGCGTGACTGCTCGCGAATGTAGAAGGCAGACAGTCCAACGTAACTGGCAAAGCCGGCAATTGCGACAAACGTCAGTTCGGCCGGGGTGCCGGCATAGGGTGCAATCGCAAAACCGAAGATCAGTCCGCCCAGCAGGCTGGCGATCAGGCTGGTAAAGGCGGCAATGGTGACCAGGAAAAGGTTGCCGAAGGCCATGGCACTGGCCAGCAGGATGCTGATGAAGGTCAGGCTGGGAACAAGGCTGTACCCGGCAGCAGCAATGCCGATGCCGACCGCAAAGGCATCGACCAGCAGCAAGGCACCATGAGTCTGGTCAGGGTGATGGTTTTCCAGCCAGTCCGAAAGCCAGCGCATGCCCCACGGGATGAGAACCGTGAGGGGAATGATGGCAATCACACTGGTGTCGTAATAGCCCTTGTAGACCCCGGCGGCAAAAATGCACCCTGCCACGATGTAGGCCAGCATGCGGGTGTGTTGCGGGGTGACGGTCGTGTGATGTTCTTGTTCTTGTCCAACGGTCAGCATGGGTCGGTTTCAGCTCAGGGTGTCAGGTCATGCCAGATGGCGGCATGGTTCAAAATGCTATTTTGCCTGTCAGCATGTCCTTGTACATCACAAAGTCGCCCAACAGGCTGTAAAACGGATATTTGAAGGTGGCTGGCCGGTTTTTTTCAAACACGTAATGGCCTGCCCAGGCAAACCCGTAGCCTGCAACCGGTGCCAGCAACAACATGGTTGGATTGCCGGTCACTGTGGCGGCAAGCACGATGCCGATCACCAGGGTGGTGCCGACAAAATGCAGTCGCCGGCACGTACGGTCGGCATGCTCACTGAGGTAGTAGGGATAGAAGTCCCTGAAGCTGGAAAAGTCTGCGGCGGGTGAGTTCATCATGCTCCCTCCTCCCGTTATTAATGCATCCATCTTGGTGCGAGGAAGGGGGGGCGGTCAAGCAGGTATTGGTTATCCGGCACCGGGCGTGAGCCCCGGACGGGCTCAGGTGCCGCTGGCGCGGGGCAGTTCCGATGCGGGTTCTGCCAGCAGGCAGAGCTGGCTGCGATCCAGGATGGTGATTTCCTTGCCCACTACGTCCAGTACACCCATCTGCTGGAAGCGGGTGAATATGCGACTGACGGTTTCCACCGCCAGTCCGAGGTAGTTGCCGATGTCGGAGCGTGACATCGGCAGGCGGAAGCTGTCTTCGGAAAGCCGACGGCGCTTGTGGCGGGCCGACAGTGACAGCAGCAGGGAAGCAATGCGTTCTTCGGCCGAGCGTTTGCTGAGCAGCACCATCAGTTGCTGGTCGCTCTGGATTTCCTTGCTCATCAGGCGGAAGAAGTGATGCTGCAGACCGGGGATCTCGCGGGAGAGGTTTTCCAGGTCACCAAAGGGGATGGTACAGACTGCCGTGGTTTCGAGTGCCACAGCCGAGCTGGCATGGTGTCCGGTGCTGATGGAGTCGAGGCCAACGATTTCACCGGGCAGGTAAAAGCCGGTGACCTGTTCTTCTCCGCCGGGCAGGGTAGTGTAGGCCTTGATGGCGCCCGAGCGAACCGCATAGACCGCCTCGAAGGGCTGACGCTCGTGATACAGATGATTGCCGCGCTGAAGTGGCCGGTTTCGCTCGATAATGTTGTCGAGTTGATCCAGATGGCTATCCTCAACAGCAGGGGGCAGGCAAACTGGGTTCAATGCGCATTCGGCGCAATTGGACTCGCGCAGTGTGCGAACGATGATGGGCGTAGCATGCGTCGTGCTGTCAGACATGGCTTGCTCAATGATTCGGCGGCCGCAGGGGCTTCCATGATAACAGAGCAGACTACCTTTTTGGCTATAACAAAAGGTCTTAGGCGTTCCGGTGGTTTTGATGATCTGTCTTGTGCGGATGCTGTCGCTAGCGCAGGGTGGGAGACACTACGGTAGACAAAGGAGAGTGCAGATGTTGCCGTTAAAGACAATATTGGTGGTACTGGAGGCTGGCCGGGATAACCAGGCCACATGGTTGCAGTCACTTGCCTGGGCAGAGGCCACCGGTGCGATGCTGCAGGTGCTGGTGCCGGTGGCGCCGGATGTGAAGCCAGGTCTGGATCTGGCGCCAGGCCTGCAGGACATGGCCTCGCACAATGCGGAAGTGGCAGCCGGGCACTGGCTGCAGGAGCTGGAGGCCGAGGCGCCGTCAGGAACGGCTTTTGCCGCAGTTGCGACCGGGCAACCTGCGGACACGATTGTGCATGAGGCGCGACGGTTCGAGGCGGATCTCCTGATGATGGGGGCCGGTTATCTTGACGATTTGCGCCCCTTGCTGCGGCACTTGCCGTGCCCTTTGCTGCTGATCCGGCACTTGCGGACACCGGCCATGTTTGCCGGCGCATTGGGGGCCGGTGCCGAGGATGCACCGCACCGGGTGCTGAATCAGGTGATTCTTGAGCACCTGCAATTGCTGGCCCCGTGTTTTGGTGGGCAAATCAGGGTGCTGTCGGCCCTGCCCAATCCGGCTGAGTTGGTGCCGCTAATGGGGGATGCCTATGCCGCCAGTTATGTGGCGACGGATCTGGAGAAGACCTACCGCGAAGGTATTGAAAAGCAGGTGGCGGATTTTGGCATGGCCAGCGATCTGGTGAGGGTGCTGCCGGGCCGCCCTGATGTGGTGCTGCCGGAACTGGTACGGCAGGAGGAAGTGGACTGCTTGCTGCTGGGCACAGTGGCGCGCTCTGGCTTTGCTGCCTTCTGGCTGGGTAATACGGCGGAGGACATCCTGCCCAGGGTCGACTGCGATGTGCTGGTCTTGCGGCCACAGGACTACGTGGAGCCGACCTGAGCCAGCCTGGTGTCATCACTTGTCCCCGGAAGCCGGCAACTTGCCGGCTTTTTCTTGTCTATCCTTACTCCCTTTCCCTTGTGTCACGGCCCTGATCAGTTTGGTCAATGCTTTTGAACGCAAACGTCATTGTCCGGCAACGATGCCAGGCGCAAGGTTACGACCCAGCTGGCCGGTTGGTCACGACTGTCTTACCCGCCCGGAAAGGCAGTCAGCCGGTCCCTGAAACACGTTCGTCAACGAGGAATGTCCATGACAACTGAAGCGTATATTTTTGACGGGGTCCGCACCCCCCGCGGCAAGGGCAAGAAGGATGGCTCGCTGCATACAGTCAAGCCGGTCGATCTGGTCGTCGGTCTCATGCACGCGCTTGAAGAGCGTAACGGCGCCGGGATCAAGGACTACGTCGATGATGTGGTGCTCGGTTGCGTGACCCCCGTGGGTGATCAGGGGGCAGACATTGCCAAGACGGCAGCCCTCAAGGCCCAGTGGAATGACACCACGGCCGGTGTGCAGCTGAACCGTTTCTGTGCGTCCGGCCTTGAGGCCGTGAACCTCGGTGCCATGAAGATCCGCTCCGGTTTTGAGGATCTGGTGGTGGTCGGTGGTGTGGAATCCATGTCACGCCTGCCGATGGGCTCTGATGGTGGTGCCTGGGCGATGGACCCGGAAACCAACCTGCAGACCGGCTTTGTGCCGCAGGGCATCGGTGCCGACCTGATCGCCACGATCGAAGGTTTTTCCCGCGAAGACGTTGATAACTTTGCCCTGCGCTCGCAGCAGCGTGCCGCCAAGGCGCGTGCAGAAGGCTGGTTCAAGAAGTCAGTGGTACCGGTCAAGGATTTCAACGGCCTGACCATTCTGGCCGAAGACGAATTCATCAAGGCCAACTCCACACTGGAAGGTCTGGGTGGGCTTAATCCTTCGTTCGCCATGATGGGCGAAATGGGTGGCTTCAATGCCGTCGCCCTGCAGAAATACAACTGGGTTGAAAAGATCAATCACGTGCATACCCCGGGCAACTCGTCGGGCATTGTCGACGGTGCCGCACTGATGCTGATCGGCAACGAAGCGACCGGCAAGAAGCTTGGTTTGAAGCCGCGCGCCAAAATCATCGCCACGGCCGTGAGCGGTGCGGACCCGACCATCATGCTGACCGGTCCGGCCCCTGCAGCCAAAAAGGCGCTGGCCAAGGCCGGCCTGACGGCGGCTGATATTGATCTCTGGGAAATCAACGAGGCGTTTGCGTCGGTGGCCATGCGCTTCATGAAAGACATGGGCATCAAGGACGACATCGTCAACGTCAACGGCGGCTCCATCGCCATGGGTCACCCTCTCGGCGCCACCGGCTGCATGATCGTGCAGATCGCGCTGGACGAGCTGGAGCGTCGCGGCCTCAAGCGCGCGCTGTGCACCCTCTGCGTTGGTGGTGGCATGGGTATTGCCACAATCATCGAACGCGTTTGATTCCCACGAGAGAATTTGGAGAACACATAATGAGCCAGTCTGCTATCCGTTGGGAAAAAGATGCTGACAACATTGTCACGCTGACCCTGGACGATCCGAACTCGTCCGCCAACACCATGAACGAGCTGTACACCAAGTCCATGGCGGAAACCGTTGCACGCCTGCAGGCCGAAAAAGCCGACATCAAGGGCGTGATCCTTACCTCGGCCAAGAAAACCTTCTTTGCCGGTGGCGACCTGAAAACACTGATTCAGGCAGGCCCCGAGCACGCGCAGGAATTTGAAGCCGGCGTGACCGAAATCAAGCGCCAGTTGCGCGCGCTGGAAACACTCGGCAAGCCGGTCGTGGCTGCGCTGAATGGCACGGCACTGGGTGGCGGTCTTGAAATTGCACTCGCTTGCCACCGTCGTATTGCCCTCAATAATCCCAAGGCCGAATTCGGTTTGCCGGAAGTGAGCCTCGGCCTGCTGCCGGGTGGCGGCGGTGTGGTGCGTATCACCCGCATGCTCGGCATCCAGAACGGTCTGATGAACGTGCTGATGCAGGGCCAGCGCATGAAGCCGGCCAAGGCACTGTCCACCGGCATCATCGATGAAATCGCTGAAACCCAGGAAGACATGCTGGGCAAGGCCCGTGAGTGGATCAAGGCCAACCCGGGCGCACAGCAGCCGTGGGACAAGAGCGGCTACAAGATGCCGGGTGGCACGCCGTCCACGCCGGCACTGGCCATGAACCTGCCGGCATTCCCGTCCAACCTGCGCAAGCAGCTCAAGGGTGCCCAGGAAAACTATCCGGCTCCCATGGCCATCATGTGCGCCGCCGTTGAAGGTGCCCAGGTCGATTTTGACAGCGCGCTGAAGATTGAAGGCCGTTACTTCACCAAGCTCGCCACCGGCAAACATGCCAAGAACATGATCAAGGCCTTCTTCTTTGATCTGCAGAAGATCAATGGCGGCGGTTCGCGTCCTTCCAAGGAAAAATATCCGGAATGGAGGAGCAAGAAGGTCGGCATCCTTGGTGCAGGCATGATGGGTCAGGGCATTGCTTACGTGTCGGCCATGTCCGGCATTGAAGTCGTGCTGATTGATGCAGCCCAGGACGCGGCTGATCGTGGCAAGGCGTACACGCAGAAACTGCTGGAAAAGCGTGTGTCCAAGGGTGCCATGACCAAGGAAGCGGCCGAGCAGAAGCTGGCCCTGATCACTGCAACGACCGACTACAGCAAGCTGGCCGGTGCCGATCTCGTGATCGAGGCTGTGTTCGAAGATCGCAAGATCAAGGCTGATGTGACCGCGAAGGCCGAAGCTGCCTGTGGCGCCGACCTGATCATGGCATCGAATACGTCGACGCTGCCGATCACCGGTCTGGCGGAAGCTTCACGCAATGCAAAGAACTACATTGGCCTGCACTTCTTCTCGCCGGTCGACAAGATGCCGCTGGTGGAAATCATCATGGGCAAGGAAACCGGCGAAGAAGCGCTGGCCAAGGCCTTTGACTACGTGTTGCAGATCAAGAAGACCCCGATTGTGGTGAACGACAGCCGTGGTTTCTTCACCAGCCGTGTATTCGGCACCTTCTGCATGGAAGGTGTGAACATGCTGGCTGAAGGCTGGAACCCGGTCTCCATCGAGCAGGCGGCTGCCCAGGCCGGCATGCCGATTGGTCCGCTGGCCGTGCTGGATGAAGTGAATCTGGAACTCACCCGCAAGGTGCGTGTACAGACCGAGAAGGATCTTGCTGCCGAAGGCAAGTCCCTGCCGGCGGATGCGGCCGTGCCGGTTGTTGAAAAGATGCTCAACGAGTTCAAGCGTCCGGGCAAGAAGGACGGCGCGGGCTTCTATGACTATCCTGCCGATGGCAAGAAGCACCTGTGGCCGGAACTGGCCAAGCACTTCATGAAGGCCGACAAGGCCCAGCCGACGCCGGCTGAATTTGAAGAGCTGAAGGAGCGTCTGCTGTATCGTCAGTCCATCGAAGCGGCTCGCTGCTTTGAAGAGGGTGTGCTGCGCAATGTGCCGGATGCGAACATCGGTTCGATCTTCGGTATCGGCATGGCTCCCTGGACTGGTGGCCAGTTGCAGTACATCAACTTCATCGGTGTGCCCGAGTTCGTGAAGCGTGCCGGTGAACTGGCCGCCAAACACGGTGAGCGTTTCACACCGCCGAAGCTGCTGGTGGACATGGCGGCCAAGGGCGAGACCTTCCAGTAAGGTTGGTTTGCTGATCCGTTAATAAAAAGCCCCGCAGATGCGGGGCTTTTTATTGGGTGAAGCTGAGAAAAATTACATTTGCAGTGCCAGACAGGTCTGGCCAATCTTGCATTTTAATCGACACATGACGCAGCTACTGAAAGCCCAGCAGCAGTTGTATGGTTCCCGCAGCCATGCCGGTCACGGCGCCCAGCAGCAAAAGAATCCACTCATCCTCCTGGAACGCCGGCCGTAGCAGATCCTGGAATTCGGCCGGTGTCAGCTCCTTCATCTTGCGTGCAAAAAGATCCGCCAGCTCTGTCGCCCGTTCACGATTGAAGCGCTGGTTTGATAGCGGCTTCAGCGCCATTTCCACGCTCTTGTCGGTGATCAGTGTCTTGAGGTCTGAAAAACCCGCTGCACCGAATGCGACCTGTGCGCCGGTGCGTGCCAGCAAGGACTCGTCAACCAGCCGGTTGACGTGCTTGTGTATCATGCGTCGGGCACGTTCGGACCGCGAACCGGTCAGAACCTCGAGCATGAACTGGTGAACCGTCAGGATTTCCTGCGAGCTGATGGTGGCAAACTTGTCGGCTACCTGTGCCTGACGGCGCAGGAACAGGCCCTGAATGGTGAAGGGACCGATTCTGACCGGATTCACCGGCCTGAAGACCATTGCCAGTGCCAGCCAGTTGGTGAGCAAGCCCAGCACGGCAGCATAGAGCGGCAGCAGTCCGTGCCAGGGTATGAACCAGAACAGCACCATCTGGACGACGCCAAAGGCGAGACCGATCCAGAAACTGGAATTGATGATGAATCTTACTTCCTTGTCGCCGACTTCCAGAAACATGCGTACGACAAGCGCGCGATCAGCTTCCATCTGGCGGCCACACATTTCTTTCACATCAACCAGATCGTCGATCTGACTGATCATGGACTGCACCACACGGTCCATGATGCGGGGCAGGCGGCTGCGCACATGTGCATACACCATGCCTTTCACGCTGACGGGCAGATTGTCCCAGAACAGGCTGTTGCGCTCGCGCATGACTTCGTCGGTGTATTCCTCGATATTGGCTGATACGGATTCGGCGACATAGGCTGCCACTTTCTCCGGCTCCATCTGGTGCAGGAAGTCGCTGACGGATCCCATCCGGTTGATCACGCGGTCCACCACAATGTCTGACATCTTGCGGGCCTTGCGCGGAATGATGCCCTGCCAGCCAAGCGGGTGCAGGCCCAGTATTTTTTCCAGCTTTGGTGTCTTGATGCCGATAAAATCGAGCGGGTAGAACACCATCTGCATGGCCCACCACACATGTACCCAGGTGACGACGGCAGCGACAACTGGAATGCTGATAAAGCCCCAGAAGTCGGGACGGGCAGTGAGTTCCTGCCAGAAGAGGGTAAGGGCGTTCATGTCAGGATGTGTCTCTGCGGCAGTGGCCAGGGTGGCTCATTAACGGGACAGCATGCCATTTGTGTTGTGGTTGTTGTTTGGCCGCAGGATCAGGCTTTTTCAGTCAGTTCGGCCAAGTCAAAAAAGAATACTGTCTGTCCTTGATGCAGGCGGCCGGCAGTTGTGCGAAGGGTCAACTGCGCTGTCTTACGTTATTCATCGCGCGTGCGAACTTCCAGTAATTCGATTTCAAACAGCAGATTCGAGTTGGGGCTGATGAACTCCCCGATCTGGCGCTCCCCGTATGCCAGGTGTGCCGGTACAAACAGTTTGCGCTTGCCGCCAACTTTCATGCCCATCATGCCGATATCCCAGCCCTTGATGACGCGGCCTGTGCCGATTACACACTCAAACGGCCGACCGCGACGATGGGAGGAGTCAAACTCGGTGCCGTCCTCAAGTGTGCCCCGATAGTGGGTGAGGATGAGCGCACCTTTGACCGCCTCCTTTCCCTCTCCAATAATAATGTCTTCCACTTTCAGTTCTTCTGTCATGGCATCAATCCGTTCCGTTCATGCAAGGCAAGGGCGCTAGCATAATTCATCAGGTTCGCTTGTGAGAAATGTGTCTCCGAAGTAATGTTTCCAGGGCTGTGTAACCGGCTTGTTGTACCAATGTAATACCCTGCAACCACCGTCAACTGCTCCTGTTACCCCGCGTTAATCCTGTTGAACGAAGCCGGAATCTCTTTCAGGGACGGCGCGTCAGGATGGCCCGCCATTCCGGCTGGCAACAGGAGAACAGATCATGAAAAGCAAATTTGCCATTTCCTTTCTTGTGGTTGGCACGATTTTCAGTACACAGGCCATGGCCGGTGATCCGGTGGTAGGCGCCATCATTGGTGGTGGTGTGGGTGCTGCGGTGGGCAAGTCCATGGGAGGACGGGATGGTGCCGTGGTGGGGGGCATGCTTGGGGCGATGACGGGCGTCATGATTGCCAATGACAAGGGCGGTCACAGCGAGCCGGATTACCGTGGGCGGGATGAATGGCATGATCGTTATGATGGTCGTGATCGCACCCGCATCGTCTACCGTGATGCGCCCACGGTAATTTACCGCGAGGCACCGGTGGTAGTGGTCAGGGAGCGTGCTTCGCGTGTGGTCGTGGTGGAGCGTGACGGGCACCCGGGCAGGGGCCATGGCTGGGGACGTGGCCATCATCATAAAAAGTGGAACGCCAGGCATGAGGGCAGGAGTTACCGTCATGACAATGGTTATCGGGAGTATGCCTATCAGCGTTACGATGACTGATCGATAAAGCATGCAATAAAAAGCCCGGGGCCGAGTTCCCCGGGCTTTTTATTGCATGCTCGCTGCAGAATGAAAGAAGCCATCTTGTCGCATGCGTTCAAAAACTGTTATTCAGAGAGTCTGTTTTTATGCGGATATTCAGGGAGTGATGCACATGCGTATGGTTGCAAGGGTTGTTGCCGGGTTCCTGGCGGTGATTGTGCTGGTGTCAGTGGTCTTGGTGGTCGTGAACTGGGCGCCGGATCGCCCGGTGGCAGAACTGGCATCGCGTTGGGCGCCTGCACCATCAGCCTTTGTGACAGTGCAGGGTATGCAGGTGCATGTGCGTGATGAGGGGCCGCGTGACGATGCTGCGCCGATTGTGCTGCTGCATGGCACCTCGGCCAGCCTGCACACCTGGGAGGGCTGGGTGGCGGCGCTGAAGACGGATCGGCGTGTGATCAGTCTGGACCTGCCCGGTTTTGGCCTCACCGGCCCGATGGTTGATGGGGACTATCGCATGGAGCGGTATGTGCAGTTTCTGACGGCCGTATGTGATGCGATGGGATTACAGAAGGTAGTGCTGGTCGGGAATTCTTTCGGGGGACGGCTGGCCTGGGAAATGGCCGCAGCGCATCCGGAACGTGTTGAAAAGCTGGTGCTGATAGATGCCGCCGGCTATCCGACGCCATCAGTTTCCATCCCGGTCGGTTTCCGGATTGCGCAGATTCCTCTGCTGAACAAGCTGATGGAAGTAACCTTGCCGCGTAACATGGTCGAGTCGAGTGTGCGCAATGTGTACGGGCATCCGGAAAAGGTGACGCCGGAACTGGTCGATCGTTATTACGAACTTACCTTGCGTGCAGGAAACCGTGCGGCACTGGTCGAGCGTTTCCGTCAGGCACCGTCGGGCGAAAATACAGCTCGTATCCGCATGCTGACCTTGCCGACCCTTGTTCTGTGGGGTGGCCAGGATCGCCTGATTCCTCCCGTGAATGGTGAGCACTTTCACAAGGATATTGCCGGTAGTCAGCTGGTTGTTTTTCCCGAGCTGGGTCATGTGCCGCATGAAGAGGATGCTGTTGCCACTGTGGCAGCTTTCCGTGCCTTCCTTGGGCTTTGAACACAGGAGATCAGGCGTGTGAGCATGGATATGTACCGGTTGCCTCAGGTATTGCAGGAAAGGGTCATGCGGGAGTTACAGCCCGGTGAGGTGGTGAGCTGGGCCGGGCAACCAGATCCTCGACGGCTGATGCTGGGGGGATTTGCCTTGTGGCTTTTTTTCATTCCCTGGACGGCATTTTCGGTTTTCTGGATTGCCGGGGCTTCCGGTTTCAAGGTGCCGGATTTCAGCCAGCCTTTTGAATTCTTTCCGTTGTTCGGTTTGCCGTTTCTCCTGATCGGAGTGGGTGGTCTTTCTTCACCGTTCTGGATTTACCGCAAGGCCCGTCACATGGTGTATGTGATCACCAGCAAGCGGGCCTTTGCCATGACGGGTGGCCGCAGCATCACGGTTGAATCGTGGAGTGCCTCGCAGCTGGAGAAAATTGTCCGTACCGAGCGTCCGGATGGTTCTGGCGATCTGGTGTTTGCCACGGAAGTCTGGCGTGACAGTGATGGCGATCGCCGTACCCGTCAGAAAGGTTTCATGGGAATTGCTGATGTGAGGATGGTGGAGGCGCACCTGCAGCGGCTGGCCGCATTAAAATGATTTTCCGGTTCCCGCGTTAAGTATGAATGAAAAGGCTCCGCAGATTATTGCGGAGCCTTTTTTCTTGCGGACTCAGGCCTGTGCCGGAGCGACTGCACTCATGCGGTTGGCGCGGCCGAACGTGCCGAAGTCATTGAAGCGGATCCCGTTCTCACGCATCAGTGGGTACAGGCCGGGCGCCAGCCACTGGCGTACGTAAAACGGGTCACGCACGACAAAGTGATGGAGGGCATGGGTGCCGGCAAAGTTGAAGCAGAACAGGTGCAGGGGAATGGCCCACGGGGTGGTCCAGATCTGGCACTGCTGCACGATGTTGCCCTTTTCCACATCGCCGTAGTAATGCATGTTGGAGCTGACGAAGTGCAGGCAGAAAGTGCGCAGGGCATTGGGTGCTGCGATGGCCACTGCGTAAAAGGACACGGCGTGCATGACGTTCTGCAGCATGGCTGGAACGGTGACATCCATGCCGAGCGCGCTGGCGGCAAACAAGCCTGCGTGATACACCAAAAAACCGTGCCACAGGGTGTAGTTGATCAGGCCCAGCGGGAAATATCCCAGAACATTTTCCCGCGCAATCGCATGGGCTTCAGTCTTGTTTTTGGCAACTTCGCGGATGAAGGCCCGTGTCATCCTGTACGTGGCAAACGGGCGCAGGTAAATGGCCAGCATGTTGTCGCCGGTCATCAGCAGGCGACGGATGCCCCACTTTTCGCCATTGGTGATGCCGCGCTCTTCCAGATCGGACTCGGTCCCGGACACCTTGTGGTGATGAATGTGCAGGCGACGGCGCACCCAGGGGCTGATGGTGCTGGGTCGGAACAGCCATACCCCTGCCAGCATGAAGTCGTTCCAGAACTTGTTCTTGCGGAAATACATCATGTGGATGAGGTCATGCTCCAGTTCATGCAGCAGTGACATGAAGAACGCGGCCACCGGTATGGCCATCCACCAGCTCATCACCCCGGTGTAATAGGCCCAGGCATTGCCCAGGATGCCGGCGATGCTGGTCCAGAAAATGGTCATGCCGATCGCGTTCTGGTGCTTCTCCAGCCAGGGGTGGCGGGCGCGCAAGGCATTGCCTGCCTCGAGGATGCCCTGGCGGATACGCTGGCTGCGAGCGGCATCAACGGGGTTGATACGGCCTTCGGATGGCAGGCGGGCCTGTGCGTTCATGATGATTCCCCCGGTACAGCGTTTTTGTAATGAGGGTAGGCTAGGCGTATTGGCGCGTTTATGCTTGCCCCAATACGACAGACTGTTCACCTAACGCGCCGCAAAGAGCGCATGGACTCCTCATGCTGGGAACGTTTCACAACTGGATGGTGATTCTGGAGCGCACGCTGCAGGCGGGGGGACATGACCTGCAGGCAGGGTTGCTGGCAGCGGGGATCGCCATTCCTGACGAGTCTGCCGGTGGCCGCCTGCCGGTGGCCCTGACCCGGCAGATATGGTCGGTGGCCGAGCAGGCCGGTACCGATCCTGTGCTCGGGCTCTCCATGCTGACCCAGATAAACTTCACGGATTTTGGCGAGCTTGGTGTGGTCATGCTGGCCGGGGGCAGCCTGCCCCAGATCATGGAGCGGATTGCCCGCTTTCACCGCCTGCTCACCGACGCCATGCATTATGAAATCACCGAGGACGGTGATGCCCTGAGCGTCACCATCCATACCAATGGTGACCCGCACTGGCGTGCCGTCGAGTTTGCAACGGGCCTCATCGTCGGGTTGTTGCGGTTTCGCCTGGACCCGAAGCTTTGTCCGCTGTCAGTTTCCCTCTGTTTTGATAATCCGGCAGGCCAGGTTGCCTATGAAGGGTTTTTTGGTTGTCCGGTAGAGCAGGGAGCCTCTTCCACGACACTGGTACTCCCCCTTGAGGGGTATCGTCACGGGCCGGCAGGATCGGAAGTGGCTCGTCATTTCGAGCCGGTGCTGGCGGCTCGCCTGGCCAGCCTCGAGGCTTCGTCTGGCTGGGCACCCAAGGTTGCCATGCGGGTGCGCCAGCATCTGGTGGATACCGAGACCGAGCCCACACTGGCCAGCATTGCGACTGCGCTGAACGTCAGTCCGCGCAGTTTGCAGCGCCACCTGGCCTCGGAGGACAAGTCGTTCCAGGATGTGCTTGACGAGGCCCGGCGTGAGCTGGCGCGACACTGGCTGTCGACCCGACAGGTCGGGCGGGCACGCAACATGACGGAGCTGGCCCTGGTGCTGGGCTTTTCCAGCAGCAGTGCATTCAGCCGGGCATTCCGGCGCTGGTTTGACATGACGCCCGGTCAGGCGGCCAGAGGAGGGCTGGATCCCTGACGTTCATCCGTCCGGATCGCGCGTTTGTCAGGCCGGATGCCCCGTTGTCGGGCCCGGGCTTGCCAGCGCCGGCAAGACGGTGCATGTTCTTTGGAGCGTGCATCAAAATGCACTCCACATAATAAAAACATAGAGCGGCAGGACGCTGCGCCAACCCGGCGGTAACTTCATGTCCGTGTCTGTGCTTCAGATCCTTTCCGTCTTGCTTGTCCTTGCCTGCCTGGCCGCAGTGTTTTTTGCCATGGCCTGGTACAGGGTACGGGATCAGCACACCTCCCTTAATGGTCATTTGCAGGCGAGTGAGTCGCAGTACCGGCAGTTGCTGGGTGTTGCTGATCTGGCGATTGCCGTACTTGATGAAGCCTGTCATGTGGTTGACTGGAATCCGGTGCTGGAGCGGCTGTACGGGTTGTCCCGCCACGAGATGCTGGGGCGCCAGTTCTTCATGTGCTGCGCCCCCGAAGGAGACGCAGCTGCGCTGTCAGCCCGCATGATGGCCATGCGCAGCAGTGATGCTGTACTGGAGTTCAGCTTTCCAGTACAGGCCAATCCGGATAACGAGCGTCAGTTGCGCTGGCGTGCACGGCACTTTACCGATGCACGCGATGGCCGTCGTTACCTTTCTCTCGTGGGCCACGATGTGACGGATGTCGAGTCCATGCAGCAGTGGCTGGCGGACAGTGAAGCGCGGTTTCGTCTGATGTTCGAGGCGGTACCGGCTTCACTGGCACTGCTGGATGCCGAAGGCCGGCTGCTGATGGTGAATCCTGCCTGCGCACGCTTTTTCGGTTATGACGCTCCCGAACAGATGGTGATGCTTAATGTGCAGGAGCTGGTGCATGAGGATGATCGTCAGGCCAGCATGATGGCGCTGGCGGCACTGCATCAGCAGCCGGATACACTTTACCAGATGGAAAAAAGATATCTTGTTCGCGACGGGCAGGTGCGCTGGGGCAACATGCGTTGTCGCCTGCTGTCACTGGCCCCCGGGCAGTCATTGTTACTGGCCCAGATCAGTGATGTGCACGAGCGCAAGCAGACTGAAATGGCGCTGTTTGAAAGCGAGCGTCGCATGGCGACCCTGATTGCCAACCTGTCCGGCGCAGTTTATCGCTACGAGTTGCCTGCCGTGCGACAGGGCTTGCACCATGACCGGCCGGCGGCATTTCTCAGTGATGGCACCAGCATTCTGACGGGACAAATGATGAGTCCGTTTGCGCGCGGTCAGCAGCCCCACAGTCTGGGCGCATTGATCCTGCCCGAGGATCGTCCGGCGTTGCAGGCGGCCCTCGAGTCAGCCATTGCCGGCTCGGGGCGTTTTGATGTGACTTACCGCTTGCGTCATGGTCCTTCCGGGATTCGCTGGGTCAGTGAGTCTGGCTGTGTGCAGCAACGGCCGGATTGCAGCTGGACTGTTGATGGCCATATCACCGACATCACGGCAGAACGGCATGCGCGGGAAACCGAGCTGGTTTTCCGCACGCTGGTGACGCAGTCGCATACTGGTTTTGTCAGCCTTAATCTGGATGGTCGTGTGCTGGAGGTCAATCAGCCATTTTGTGCAATGGCCGGAGTAGCGTCGCCTGAACAGTTGCTGGGAAGACCGCTGGAGCTTTTCATGCCACCGGGGAGGGAGGGCCAGTTGCAGCGCTTTCTGGCGCGTGTGATACGTGATGGCGTCTTGCGGGATGTGGAGTTTACGCTTCCCGGCCTGGATGGACGTCAGGTGAGATTGCTGGTCAACGCCCTGACGGTCGAGCAGGCCGGGCAGTCTGCCATCAAGTGCCTGCTGGTCGACCTCAGTCGTCAGCCTGGTGCACCTTCAGGTGACGCCGAGGATCGGCTGGAATCTGTTATCTCAATGCTTGAAGAGCAGGATGGCATTGCCTGACGGGCGCGCCCGATTGCCTTGATGTTCCGGGTATTAACGATCAGCCCAGACAAAGCCTGCATCGGCCGCATCTGCAAACGCTTCGCGCAGACGCTTGTTCATGCGTTGCAGGTTATCGCCGGTATAGGGTTCGGCGGGGTGCTTGCCCCAGACCGGTCCTGGCCAGGCGGCATCATTCTCGTAGCGCGCAATAATGTGCAGGTGCAGTTGCGGCACCATGTTGCCCAGTGCCCCGATATTGATCTTGGTGGCATTTAAGTGCCTTGCCATGCGCTCGCTGACCCAGCTCGACTCCTGTAGCAACTGTTGCTGTTGTTCTGCACCCAGCTCAAAGATTTCACGAATGTTTTCCACGCGTGGCACCAGGATCAGCCATGGGTAGTGCATGTCATTCATCAGCAGGCAATGACAAAGGGGAAAGTCACCCAGCAGAAGGGTGTCGGCAGCAAGACGCGGGTGCAGGTTGAACATGGACGTATTCATGAAGGATGGATTGTCGCACTATAGCACTTGAGATGAAGCCGGGCAGGCGCTTTTGCGGCCTGCCAGCAACCTCAGTTACAGGCCAGATTGGCAAACATGTCCATCATGGCTTCCTGCCCGCTGGCCGGGTGTGTTGCGTTTTCAAAGTCGGTAATGCGGTCCCAGTGGCGGGCGACATCCTCCACACTGATGCCGTTGGCCAGCTCGAATGCAATACCACGCGTGCGTTCCCAGCGCAGCTTGGCCATATAACCGGCACCTACCTCAAATACTCCACCGCTGTTGTCACGGTTGGCCTCACTGGCCAGCCACAATACCAGTGGGCTGACGTATTCCGGCTTGAGCTTTGCCACCACATCGGCAGGCATGATGGTTTCCGTCATGCGCGAGCCGGCGACCGGCGCAATGGAGTTCACCAGAATGTTTTTCGCCCGCCCTTCGAGTGCCAGTGTCTGTGCCAGACCGTGCAGCCCGAGTTTGGCCATGGAGTAATTGGCCTGACCGAAATTGCCGTACAGCCCGGAAGCAGATGACGTGAAAACAATGCGCCCGTACTCCTGGTCGCGCAGGTGCGGCCACGCGGCATGGGTCAGCTTGAAGGCGCCCTTGACGTGTACGTTGTAGACCAGATCCCAGTCTTCCTCGGTCATTTTGTGAAATGACTTGTCACGCAGGATGCCGGCATTGTTGATGAGAATGTCGATGCGGCCAAAGTTGTCGAGTGCGGTCTGTACGATCTTTTCGCCATCCATCACCGAGTCGTAATTGGCTACAGCCTCGCCACCTGCCGCGATGATTTCATCAACAACCTTCTGGGCAGGGGTAGCACTGCCACCTTCGCCCAGGGTTGATACGCCAAGGTCGTTTACCACCACGCGTGCGCCACGGGCGGCAAATGCCAGTGCATGGGAGCGACCAAGGCCGCCGCCGGCCCCGGTCACAATCACGACACGATCATCAAAACGGATTTTCATTGTTGTTTTCCCGTTCAGAGAAAATGTGAAACGGGTTTGATTACCCGATGCACTCCAGTGTGGATGTTTTACAGTCCCATGCCACGGCCGATCATTTCTTTCATGATCTCGTTGGTGCCGGCAAAAATGGTGGTGATGCGGGCGTCCACATATGCACGTGCCACCGGGTATTCCATCATGTAGCCATAGCCGCCATGCAGCTGCACGCACTCGGCCACCACCTTGTTCAGCAGGTCGGTACACCAGTACTTGGCCATGAAGGCTTCTTCCGGTGAAATCGTGTTGTCGACACACTTCATAACCAGATTGTCGATGAAGGTCTGGCCGATGGTGAGTTCGGTCTTCATCTCGGCCATCTTGAAGCGGTTGACCTGAAAGGAACCGATCGGTTTGCCAAAGGCCTTGCGGTCCTTTACGTAGGCGAGAGTCTGGTCAAAGGCAAACCAGGCACCGGCCATGGCGCCAACGGCGCAGGCGATACGTTCCTGGGCCAGCTTCTGCATCAGGTACATGAAACCCATGCCTGGCATGCCGAGCAGGTTTTCCTTGGGCACCTTCACGTTGTTGAAGAACAGTTCAGCCGTGTCCTGCGAGTGCAGGCCCATCTTTTCCAGCTTGCGGCCGCGTTCGAAGCCTTCCATGCCGCGTTCGACCACGATCAGCGAGATGCCCTTGTCTTCGTGCTGTGCCGCCACGATGACGATGTCGGACAGGATGCCGTTGGAAATAAAGGTCTTGGCACCATTGAGCAGGTAATGGTCGCCCTTGTCTTCAAGGCGGGTCTTGATGTTCTTCAGGTCAGAGCCAGTGCCCGGCTCGGTCATGGCCACGGCGAGAATGGCATCACCGGAGACAATGCGCGGCAGCCAGCGCGACTTCTGCTCTTCGTTGGCGAACGAGTCCAGATAGGGCCCGATCACATCGTTGTGCAGCATCAGGGCAAAACCGGACTCCCCGACACGCGACAGTTCTTCGGCCATGATCTGCAGGTAGCGATAATCCTTCAGGCCAAGACCACCATACTGCTCGTCTACATACGGACAGAGAAAACCGTTGTCACCGGCCTTTTTCCAGACCTCGCGTGACACCATGCCGGCCTTCAGCCACTCCTGGGTGTGGGGGCGTACTTCGGCCTCGCAGAATTTGCGGAAGTTGTCGCGAAAGGCATCGTGGTCGGCGTCAAAGTGGGCGCGCTTCATGGCGATCATGGATGTGGCTCCTGCTGTGGCCGGAAACGAAGGTCCGGCGATGTTGCGGCGAGTCTGCTTGGGGCGCTCCGGTACGCCAATGACGCCTTCGCCCAAAATGAATGACATTTTGTACCAATCAGTCACGATTCCCGTGCAGGCTGCTTTGTGATCTGGTAACTTCCTGATTCCAATGAAAAAAGAATCCTGAGCAGGGAATGCAGTGAGCAGAAACACCATCACCATGGCATACGTGAAGCGGCTGCTTTCCGGGGCGGCACGTGAAGGCGCCGAGCTTGCTGACCTGATGCGTGAGGCGGGCCTGGAGCCGGCCTTGCTGGAGCGTCCGGAGGCGGTTCTGGCGACCGGCGACTTCATCCGGCTGATGCAGATTGTCATGCGGCGGACCGAGGACGAGTTCATTGGCCTGGGGCGCGGGACAAAATCCAAGCCCGGGACGTTTTCAATGATGGCGCATGCGGTCATCAACTGTCCCAATCTCGAAAAAGCGGTGCAACGCTCCGCCCAGTTTTACAAGCTTGTGGATCTGCCTCTGGATTTGCGCCTGGAGAAAGGCGAGCGGGAAACCCGACTGGTGATTGACTCGCCATCGGTGGAGTCGCGAGACAACGTGCTGGAAGCCATGATTTTCATTTCCGTGCGTTTCTGGAGCTGGCTCACCGGAAAGAACCTGGAAGCGACCAGCATTCATTTTGATTTTCCCGAGCCGCCGCAGGCCGGAGAATTCCGTCGTCTTTTCCGCGGTCGTGTCGTGTACAACGACAAGGTCAGTGCACTGGTGTTTCCGACCAGCTGGCTGAGTTTGCCGCTGGTGCAGAATCCGTTGTCGCTGTCGAAATTCCTTAAGGATTCGCTGGCCCTCATTATTGTCGGCAATGCCCAGCCGATCGGCCTGCCCGAGCAGATTCGCGCCATCATCTCCAAGGAGTACGGCAATACCTTTCCGGACTTTGCCCAGGTGTGCGAGCAGCTCAGCATGACGCCGCAAACCTTGCGTCGTCGCCTGAAAGAGGAAAACACCAGCTATCAGGAAATCAAGGACAGCATCCGCCAGGATGCCTCGCTCTACTATCTGGGCAAGGAAGAACTGTCGATCGATGAAATTGCCCTCATGATGGGATTTTCCGAAGCCAGCTCGTTTCATCGGGCATTCAAGAAGTGGACGGGACGTACACCGGCCAGTTATCGCCGCGAGTTGCTGGGACTGCCGGAGGACGCCGTTGAAGAGGAAGATGACGACGAGGACGGCTGGGTTGCTGGCTAGACAGCCCTTCAGGCCGGTACGGTTTGCGTCTCATGTTGCTCCTACAGTGGTGAAAATTGCGGTAAAGTCGGGCCTTTCGCGGTTCAAGCCCTGGTCCCATCATGCCCAACACGAATACTACTGCCCGCCTGCTCATTACCTGTCCGGACAAACCCGGCATCGTCAGTGCGGTGTCCAGCTTTCTGTATAACCACGGTGCCAACATCACCGATCTGGATCAGCACTCCACAGAGCCGGAGGGCGGAACCTATTTCATGCGCCTGGAGTTCCAGACGCCGCATCTCGATCTGTCACGCAATGTGCTGGCCAAGGCGTTTGAAGAGGCGGTGGCCTCCCGCTACAACATGAACTGGCACATCAGCTATGCGGCCGACCTGAAGAAGGTCGCCATTCTGGTGTCGAAATTCGACCATGCCATGCTGGAGCTGCTCTGGCGCTGGTCGCGCTGCACCCTGCCGTGCCAGATCACCAGTGTCATCAGCAATCATCCTGATCTTGAAAGCGATGTGGCGTCCTTTGGTGTGCCGTTTCATGTGGTGCCGGTCAACAAGGACAACAAGGCCGAGGCCGAGGCACGCATCAATGAGCTGCTGCAGGGCAACGACCTGATCGTGCTGGCGCGCTACATGCAGATCCTGTCGCCGGATCTGGTGGCGAAGTGGCCGCACAAGATCATCAACATCCATCACTCCTTCCTGCCGGCATTTGTCGGCGCCAATCCGTACCAGCAGGCCCATGACAAGGGCGTCAAGCTGATCGGGGCCACCGCGCATTACGTGACGGCAGACCTCGATCAGGGACCGATCATCGAGCAGGATGTTGACCGTGTGTCGCATCGCCATGATGTGGACATCCTGCGTGATCTTGGCCAGGACGTGGAGCGCAATGTGCTGGCGCGTGCGGTGAAATGGCATCTTGAAGATCGCATTATCGTGCACGGCAACAAGACCATCGTGTTCAACTGAGGGGCGTTACATGCAGGCGTTTTATGCCCTGATTGATCGTCTGGATCGTTGTGACGGCGATGAAAAGGCTGCGCTCGAAGCCATGCTCTGGGACACCTTCGGCACCACTGCCTGTGTGCTGGCACTGGATATGTCCGGTTTTTCCAGAACGGTGCGGGCGGAGGGGATCGTCGGGTATCTGGCGCGTATCCGCCGCATGCAGCAGGTCAGTACACCGGTTGTGGTGAGTGCGGGAGGAGAGGTGGTCAAGTACACGGCGGATAACCTGATGGCCGTGTTTGAGCATGCATCTCAGGCCGTGGCGGCTGCGCTGGAAATCTGGCACGCCTGTCTGGCCATGCGCGAGCCGCTTGAGGTGTCCATCGGTCTGGCCAGTGGCCGTTTTCTGTATGTGCCGCAGACGGACTGTTTTGGTGACACGGTCAATGTCGCGTTCAAGCTGGCGGAGGATATTGCCGGCAATGGCGACATTCTGGCCACGGACATTGTCCTTGCGCAGCTTGGCAAGGAAGTTGCGCCATCGGACTGGCGCCGCATGGAGATCTCCGGCCTGCAGCTCCGGTTTGCACAGATACACTGACTGTTTTCTGTCATTGATCTGTCGTTTGCCTTGCTCCTTCGCCTGTGCAAGGCTCGTACTTCACTCCGCCTGTCCTGATACATCATGCCTGCTTCCGCCTCGCTGTATTCCCGCCTTGGTTTGCTGCTGACACTGTATGTCTGTCAGGGCCTGCCGACGGGCGTTTTCAGCCAGGCGTTACCGGCCATTTTGCGTCGCTATGACGTACCACTGACGGTCATTGGCCTGAGCGGGTTGCTGGCCATGCCGTGGGCGCTGAAATTTCTCTGGGCTCCCTGGGTGGAGTCGCATTTCTCTGCACGCTGGGGACAGCGCCGGTCGTGGATATTGCCGATGCAGTTGCTCGGTATTGCCATGCTGTTGCTGATGGCATTTTTTGATCCTTATCGTCTGGCCACCACACAGGGGGTCAGCGAATTCTTTGTGCTCATGTTTCTGGTCAACCTGTTTGCGGCCACGCAGGACATTGCGACCGATGGCCTTGCCGTGCGTACGCTGGATTTTCACGAGCGGGGTCTTGGCAACGGCGTGCAGGTGGCGGGCTACCGTCTGGGCCTGATTATTGGTGGCGGCTTGTTGCTGTACCTGATCGGTAGCTGGGACTGGCGCTGGTCATTCATGCTGATGGCGTTTCTGCTGTGTGTGCTCACGCTGCCGGTATGGCGGTTTCGTGAGCCGGCAGCGGAAGTGTCACGCCATGAACGGTTGCCGTACTGGAAGATTTACACCAGCTTTTTCGACCGGCCCGGACTGGTGGGCTGGCTGGTGGTGCTGGTGACCTACAAGGCCGGAGAGTCGCTGGGCTCCGCCATGGTGAAGCCGATGCTGGTCGACATGGGGCTGGACCTGAAACAGATCGGCCTGATGGTGAGCATGGTGGGCTCGGTGGCGGCCCTGACGGGTGCCTTGCTGGGCGGCTGGCTGACGGCAGTGATCGGGCGTTATTACGCCATCATCGGCTTTGGTGCCCTGCAGGCGCTGGGTGTGGCTGCCTATGCATGGTTGTCCTGGCAGCATGATGCAGGAGCAGCCGTCAGTCTGCCGATGATTTATGCCATCAATGCGCTGGAGCATTTTGTCAGTGGCATGGCCATGGCGGCCTTGCTGACGGCGGTGATGGACCTCTCGCGGCCGGATCATGCCGGTGCCGACTTCACCGTGCAGGTGAGCATCCTGGCCATTTTTGGCGGGAGCTTTTATCTGGCGGCCGGATTTGTGGCGCAAGCCCTGGGCTATACCGGTTATTTTCTGGTGTCTGGTGCCTTGGCGCTGGTACTGCTCTGGCCTGCGGCAATTTATTGCCGGCGTCTGTCATGGCTGGTCGACGACAGGGTTTCAGGGGACAATAGAACCTCCTGAACACCACCTCTTTTGCTGTCATGACCGAGTCTGCCCAATACCATCTCGATGCCCGCGGCCTGTTCTGCCCGGAACCCGTCATGATGCTGCACAACAAGGTGCGTGACATGCAGCCGGGGGAGTTGCTGGAGGTGCTGGCCACCGATCCGTCGACCACCCGCGACATTCCCAAGTTCTGCCGTTTTCTCGGGCATGAACTGGTGTCACAGGAAGTCATCGATGACGGCAGCGAATACCGTTATTGCATTCGCAAGGGTGGTTGACGACGCACGGTTGAGGCATTGCGTCAGCCGTTTTTGTCCGGCGGAAATCCCTGTGTCTGCAGTTTCAGCACCTGCCTGCCCAGACGCCAGTTGAGCAGCACCGCCGCCACCGCCAGTCCTGCCACCAGACCCGCCCAGAAACCGTAAGGCCCGTAGCGGTTTCCCATCAGCAGGGTCAGACCCAGCGTATAGCCCAGTGGCATCGCCACCACCCAGTACGCCACCATGGTCAGCACCATCGGGCCCTGTGTGTCCTGCAGGCCACGCAGGCTGCCTGCAGCACCGACCTGCAATGCATCCACCACCTGATAAGCAGCGGCAAACAGCAAAAGATCAGCGGCCAGTGCCTGCACGGCAACATCACTGGTATAGATCGCAGTGAGCTGGTGCTTTGTCAGCACGATGAAGCTCGCAGACACACAGGCAAACGCCGTCATCATGAGCAGGCCGGTCCTGCGCGTGAGCAGGATGGCGTCCAGATCCTGCGCCCCGTAAGCGTGACCGATACGAATGGTCATGCAGAACGCCAGACTGAGCGGGATCATGAACAGGATCGAGGTGACCGACAGCGCAATCTGGTGCCCGGCTACCTGCAGCTCTCCCAGCGGACTGATCAGGATGGCCACGACACAAAACACGCTGACTTCGAAAAATATCGCGATGCCGATCGGTAGTCCCAGACCGAGAAACTCACGAAGCCGCTGTAGTTCGGGGCGACTGCGATGACCCAATAATCTCACGCGGGCAAAGGCGGGGGCCGCGAGAACATATATGGCCAGCATGACGGTCATCAGCCACAGCACCAGTGCAGATGCCCAGCCACAGCCCACGCCACCCATGGCCGGAATGCCGAAGCCGCCGTGAATGAAGACGTAATTGGCCGGAATATTGAACAGCAGGCAAAGTACGCTGATCACTGTCACCGGCATGGGGTGGCCCATGCCTTCGCAATAATTACGAAGCACCGCAAAAATCGCGGCCGCAGGCAGACCGAGCGCAATTGCGTTCAGGTACTGGTATGTCATGGTCTGCAGGCGCGCGGGTGTATCCAGCCAGTCAAACACCGGCGAGACATTGTGCAGCAGCAGAATGCCGAGCGCGCTCAGCAACAGTGACAGCCACAGGGCCTGATGCACGGTTTCCGGAATGCTTTCGGGCCGGCCGGCGCCTCGCGCCGAGGCCACCAGCGGGGTAGTGGCCATCAGGATGCCGCTCACCAGCAGCACCACGGGCAGCCAGATACTGGCACCGAGCGAGACGGCGGCCAGATCCAGTGGTGATACCTGTCCTGCCATCACGGTATCGATAAAGCCGAAGCCTGCCTGTGACAGCTGGCTGACAAGGATAGGAGCAAGAAGGCCGAGCAATGCCCGGCCTTCGCGTACTACAGGAGTATTTACCGGCACGTGACAATCACGGCAATACAGCCTTCTGGATGATGTCCAGCAGCGGTTGTGGATAGACACCAAGCAGCAGCATCAGGGCCATGGAACCGAGCACCATCAGACCACCGGCCTGATGCTCCCAGCCCACGGGTGCTTCCTTGCGGCGCATGCCGGGCTCCACCAGAAACAGCGTCACCATCACACGCAGGTAGTAATACAGGCCCATGGCGCTGCCCAGGACCAGAATGGCCAGCAGCCACCACAGCTCGGCGCGCACACCCGCAGCAATGACCATGAATTTGCCGATGAAGCCGGCGGTCAGCGGAATGCCGGCCAGCGACAGCATGCTGACGGTCATGACCGCAGTCAGGTAAGGGCGACGCCAGAACATGCCGCGGAAGGAGTGCAACTGGTCGGCATCGGCGCTCTTGAAGGGAGAGGACTTCAGGCTCACCACACCAAAGGCACTGATGGTGGTGACCAGATAAGCCGCCAGATAAAGCGCGATGGCTTCATCTGTCAGGGCATTGCCGGCGACCACGGCAACCAGCACATAACCGAAGTGTGCGATGGAGGAGTAACCGAGCAGACGCTTGATGTTGTTCTGGCGCAGGGCCAGCACGTTACCGAACAGGATGGAGGCAGCGGCGAGTATGGCCACTGTCATCACCACACTCGGCTGCTGCAGTGCATTGGTGTCGTGCAGGAAGCGCATCAGTACGGCAAGGACGGCAATCTTGCTGGATGTGGCCAGATATGTTGCCACCGGAGCCGGCGCACCCTCGTAAACATCGGGTGTCCACAGGTGGAACGGGGCGATCGACAGCTTGAAGGCGAGGCCGACCAGCATCATGCCAAAGCCGATGACCACCAGCGGTTGCGACAGCAGCGACAGTTCGAACAACGGCGCCAGACCGGCAAAGCTCAGCGTGCCGGAGGCGGCATAGAGCAGGGCCATGCCAAACAGCAGGAAGGCGGACGCAACCGCCGAGAGCACCATGTACTTGATGCCGGCTTCCAGTGAGCGCTCATGACGGAAGGTGTAGGCCACCATGGCATAGACCGGTACCGACAGCAGTTCGAGGCCGATGAAGAGCGAAGCAAAGTGGCGGCTGGAGACGAGGACAATCGCACCGACCACGGAAATGCCGAGCAGCAGATAGAACTCGTCGAGATTGCCCTTGTGCTGTTCCAGATAGGCATGGGCCAGTGTGGCCGAACCCAGCGCGCCGATCAGTGCCAGCGCGGTATAGAACAGGCTGTAGCCATCAACCACGAGCAGGGGGGTGACTTCCTGTGGCACCAGCGAGGTGACATACAGGGTGGCCAGCAGGGCAGCATTGAGACCAATGGCCGTCAGGACGGCGGTCATGGTGTGATGGCGGCGCCAGGCAACGCCCAGCATGACCATCACCACGGAGGCGCTGGCCACCAGTAGCGGCGAGAGGGCAAGAAATTGCGAGGTCGTGAACGTCATGGCGCGATTTCCCTCAAAGACCGGTAACAGGCGGAACGACGACAGCAGGAAGCGTGATGACAGGCGGATTGAATGCCTGCTCCACCAGTCCCATGGCAGCAGCCGATGTATCCAGAATCGGCTGAGGGTATACGCCCAGTAACACCAGCAGCACAACCAGCGACATCATCAGCGAGATTTCACGGCCACTGAGGTCTTCCAGCGGCGTGCTGCTCTTGCCCTCACCGTAAAACGCCTTCTGCATCATCAGCAGGGAATACACCGCCGCCAGGATCAGGCCGCCGGTGGCGACAATCGCGACGACCGGCGCAATCTTGTAGGTGCCCATCAGGA
>JBASJP010000116.1:0-7943 GCA_049655345.1 Moraxellaceae bacterium | reverse complement strand
GGCATTAAGGCGGGTCAGTAAAACGGGTCAGTAAAACGGGGAACCGGCCATGGCGGGGCCGGTCCTCATGCAGTCAGGGATCACTGCTTGAGTGCGTGCTCGTTGATCAGCGCGACCAGCTCTTCTTCCTGGGCAGGCTTGCAGACATAGGCACAGGCGCCCTGGCGCATGCCCCAGAAGCGGTCGCTTTCCTGTGTCTTGCTGGTGACCATGATCACGGGAATGTGGGCGGTCTCCTTGTCCTGCAGCAGCTTGCGGGTAGCCTGATAGCCATTGAGCTCGGGCATGATGATGTCCATCAGGATGATGTCCGGCTTCTTTTCCCGGGCAGTGGCAATGGCGGCCTCGCCATCGTCGGCAAACAGGAAGTTGTGACCGTACTTTTTCAGCATGCTGTAGATGGCCATCTTTTCAGTAGGCGAATCATCAACAATCAGGACGCGTGCCATGACGAATTGCTCCGGGGATAGTCTGAAGCGAAGCATAGTAGCCGGCGATGACGAACAAAAGACATTGCAGGCCAGTCTGCGGTCTGATTCACACCCAATCCGCTGACTGGCGGGTTGTGTCGACAAGCGGTGCGGGGCGCTGATGGGGCACTGATCAGGGACATGGGCGGCAGTTGTGAGCAGATTGTGTGTTCTGGCGCACCGATGGAGCCTGACAATAAAGTTACATTCGGGGTCTGGAATGCAGGTGTGGAGCAACCACACTTAAGAATCACCCAACCTCAGGACTACCGTCATGATGAACCTCAAAGTACTCAAAACCACGGCCGCAGTATTGCTGGTCAGCATGGGAATGGTCAGCCTGCCGGTGCAGGCAGCCATGATTTCAACAGAAGAGGCTGTGCAGCTGGCCATGCCTGCCGGCAACGAGCGGGCAGCGGTGAACGCCCTGATGGCACGTGCCGACGTACAGGCCGAGTTGGCCCGCTTTGGTGTGGACCCGGCGCTGGCTGCCGAACGTGTGGCCGCGTTGTCGGATGCCGAGATTGCCTCCCTGCACCAGCGCGTGCAGTCCGAGACGGCAGGTGGCAGTGTGGTGGGCGTCATCGTGTTCATTTTTGTGCTGCTGCTGATCACGGACATCCTGGGCCTGACCAAGATTTTCCCGTTTACACGGTCGGTTCGTTAAGCCGCGACCGTTGCTTGTCCGTGTGGGGTGCTGTGCGAGAGTATCTCTCCTGTATGACCGGCGTGGCTGATACCATGCCGGACATGCACTACAGTGACCTGTCATTCACGGATGGCTCTTGATGGTGGTTTCCCTCTTTGTTCGTCCGCTTGCCCGGGCGATGTTACTTGTTTCCCTGCTCGGGCTGGCCGGATGTGTGGCGCCGCAAACCCGTGCCTTGCGTGCGGAGCCTGTCGCTACGGCACCTGCCATGCTGCAGGATGTGCCCTTCTTTCCCCAGACAGATTATCAGTGTGGCCCTGCTGCGCTGGCCTCCATGCTGACCTGGAGTGGCAATGCGGTCACGCCGGACAAGCTGGTGCCCGAAATTTATGTACCCGGGCGCAAGGGCAGCTTTGGCGTGGAGATGTTCGCCTCGGCCCGTCGGCACGGCCGCCTCATGTATCCGCTGGCGCCTGCACTGGGCTCGCTGCTGACGGCGCTGGAACAGGGCTATCCTGTGCTGGTGCTGCAGAACAACGGTCTGGCGATATACCCGGTCTGGCATTTTGCCGTGGTAGTCGGTGCCGACCGCCAACAGGAAAAAGTCTGGCTGCACTCCGGGCGCACAGAGCATCTGGAGGTTGATTTCTCGACCTTTGAGCGCACCTGGGCGCGCGGCGGGCATTGGGCAACTCTGGTATTCGATCCGTCGACATTTCCCGGCTCCCTCGATCCCCATGTCGTTATTCGCGAACTGGCGCTGATGGAGAAGGGCGGCGCGGTGAAAGAGGCCCAGGCAGGTTTTGCCCGTGTTGTCATTACCTGGCCGCAGCAAAAAACCGGCTGGCTTGGTCTGGCGAGCAGTTCAATGCAGCTGGGAGACCTGAAACTGGCAGAGTCGACGCTGCGCGAGCTGGTGCGGCGCCAGCCGCAGTACGGTGCCGGACTCAACAACCTGGCCGACCTGCTGCTGAAAACCGCTCGACCGGCCGAGGCATTGCCGTTTGCCGAGCGGGCGGTGGCGTTACTGGATATCCCTGCCACACGCGCCACGCTGGCGGCGGCCCATGCCGCCGTGGCGGCCCAACCCGAGCCTGCTGCGGAGCCTGCAGAGGCTCACTGAGGCGTGTCCGGGCCTGTTGCCTTGGGCTGAAGCAGCGCATGATCCGCCATGGCCTGCTCGTGGGTGGGCCAGACAACCAGCGCCGCACTCAGCGTAATCGCCAGTACACCAACCCCCAGTACCTCCGGTCCTGACAGGGCCGGTTTTGGTCCCCGGTGCCAGAACCAGCGCAGCAACGCGACGGTCAGCAAGCCCAGAAAGCCACCCGCCATGATGTCACTCACCCAGTGCACGCCCAGATAGGGGCGCGAGGCAATGGTGAACAGCATGATGCCGATCAGGATGGGGCGGGCGACCGTCATGGTTCCCGCGCTTAGCAGCCTGCCAAAAAATATCAGCAGAAAGCCCCAGACCATGATGGTCGTGAAGGCGTGGCCGCTGGGAAAGGCATAGGAGTCGGGAGGGTTCAGGACAAGGCCAGGACGTGGAATTGCCCACACATATTTCATGACAGCCGGAATGGTCAGGCCGATGCTGGCGGTGAGGAATACCAGCGCCGCCGTACGCCACTCGCCACGCAACAGCAGCCAGCCCAGCACCACGCCACCAAAGGTGAGCAGGCTGGCCTGGTCGCCGAACGTTGCCAGTGCGACGAACAGGTGGTCGAGCATGGGCTGGCGCAGTGACACCAGTTGCTCTGCCAGTAGCGCATCCAGCGGTTTCAGCAGCGGCAGGCTGCCTGCCGTCACGATAAAGCCGGTAAGCCCGGTGGCGGCCAGCCACAATGAGACACGCTGGCGTTGCGGGACACCATCAGCGTCGTAATGCATCCCGCTGTTGGGAATGGGGTGATGCTCCAGCCAGTCCTCGATCACGGGCAGCAGCCAGGTGAACACGGCCACCAGAATCAGGAGGGCGGCCAGCAATAACAGCTGGGCACGGCCCGGCAGACTGTTATCGGCCGCCGCGATGCCAAAGCTGTAGCCGGGTACCAGATGAAACGGTGCCCAGGCGACAGCAGAGAGAAAGTTCATCCAGAGAAAATACAGCGGCTTCATGCGGAAGATGCCCGCAGCCATTGGCACAAAGGCTCGCAGGGGGCCGATGAAGCGGCCGAAGACAATGCTCTTGCCGCCATGCTGCTCGACATAGGCTTCGCTGCGCTGCAGCCACTGCGGGTATTTGCGGAAGGGCCAGACATTCTCGATGCGGTGCTGGAAGGTCCGGCCGATCAGGTAGCTCACGCCATCACCGGCCATGGCGCCTGCAATACCAGTGAGAAGGAGCGGCACAAAATGGATGTCGGCATGAGCCGCCAGTACGGACAGCACAAACAGCAGGGCCACGCCGGGTACGATGGCGCCAATGACGGCAACCGCCTCCAGCATGGCCATGCTGAACACCAGGGCCAGAATGGCCTCGGGGTGCTCAATCAGCCAGGTACGCAGCTCGGTGTAGGACGCAACGATATCCATGCGGGTGGGCTGTCCTGGTGTCAGGCAGGCGTGCTGGCGTCGTGTCCGTCAAACTGGCGGTCGGCGTGATAGGACGAGCGCACCATCGGGCCGCTCCAGATGTTGCGGAAACCGATCTTGCGACCGTACTCGGCATACTCCTCAAACTCGGCGGGCGTTACAAAGCGGTCAACCGGCGCGTGCTGCCGGGACGGTTGCAGGTACTGGCCGATGGTGATGAGTTCGACATTGTGGGCGCGCAGGTCGTCCAGCACGGCAAACACTTCTTCCTTGGTCTCGCCGATGCCCACCATGAGGCCGCACTTGCTGGCCACATCCGGGCACTCTTCCTTGAAGCGCTTGAGCAGGGTCAGCGAGTGCTGGTAGTCGGAGCCGGGACGGATCGCCTTGTAGATGCGCGGTACGGTTTCGATGTTGTGGTTGAACACGTCGGGTGGACATTCCGTCATCAGGCGCAGGGCGATATCCATGCGACCACGGAAATCCGGTACCAGGATTTCGACGCGGGTATTCGGATTGATGGCACGGATTTCACGGATGCAGTCAACGAAGTGCTGGGCGCCGCCGTCTTTCAGGTCATCGCGGTCGACCGAGGTCACCACGACGTACTTGAGCTTCAGGTTCTTGACGGTCTCGGCCAGATGCCTCGGCTCATCCGCATCCAGGGCATTGGGGCGGCCGTGGGCCACATCACAGAAAGGGCAGCGACGGGTACAGATGTCGCCCATGATCATGAAGGTTGCCGTACCGCCGCCAAAGCACTCCGGCAGGTTGGGGCAGGCGGCCTCTTCACACACGGTGTGCAGCTTCTGCTCGCGCAGCACGCTTTTGATGCGCTGGACTTCGCCGGGATTGGAGATGCGCACACGAATCCAGTCCGGCTTGCGCGGCAGTTCCGTCGTGGGAATCACCTTCACCGGAATACGCGCTACCTTCTCGGCCCCGCGCAACTTCACGCCCTGTTCGACGGGGACGGGACGGGGGGCTTCGGTGGACTGGCTCATGACGAACTCCGGCAGGGCATGGCAATCGCTCGAGTATACCTCACCCGATGGGGCGGGCCGTAGACATCACAGTACCAGTTGGTGTGTCCGGAGCAGGAAATCAGGCACTTAGACTCAGGTCGTACGGACAGACGGTGGCTGGCGATGTACCATTCACGCCCAGTGGAGGACGTTATGCAGAACCGTTACGACGTGGTGGTGATCGGCTCCGGTCCCGCCGGAGAAGGAGCGGCCATGAAGGCCGTGAAGGAAGGGCGCCGGGTTGCCGTGGTGGACAACCGGCCCCGGGTAGGCGGCAACTGTGTGCATCTGGGGACCATTCCCTCCAAGGCACTGCGCCAGACCGTGTGGAACCTCATGCGCTTTCAGCGCGACCCCCTGTTTCAGCGGGCCGGCGCGGAGATCCGTAATGTTCCGCTGTCGCAGGTGCTGGCCAGCGCCCATCGCGTGATCGACAGCCAGGTCAGCGTGCATACCCGCTTTTACGAGCGCAATAACGTGCACCTGTATACCGGCAGTGCGCGCTTCGAGGATGACCACACCCTTTCCGTGATGCAGCTTGATGGTGTGCGCGAGAAACTGGATTTCGAGAAGGTGGTGATTGCCACTGGCTCGCGCCCGTATCAGCCGGCCGACATCGACTTCAAGCATCCGCGTGTGTTTGATTCCGACAAGATCCTGACGCTGGATTACCCGGTACACAAGCTCATCATTTATGGTGCCGGTGTGATCGGGTGCGAATACGCATCGATTTTTGTGGGCCTGGGTTGCAAGGTCGACCTCATCAATACGCAGAAGCAGTTGCTGTCGTATCTGGATGACGAAATTGCCGATGCGCTGTCGTATTACCTGCGTGAACTGGGTGTACTGATCCGGCATCAGGAAGAATACGAGCGCGTGGAAACCTTTGATGACTGCGTGATCCTGCATTTGAAGTCAGGCAAGAAGATCAAGGCCGATGCCATTCTCTGGTGCAACGGGCGTACCGGTAATACCGATACGCTGGCGCTGGACAAGATCGGTCTCAAGGCCAACAGTCGTGGCCAGTTGGCGGTGGATGAGCGTTACTGCACGGCGACATCGCATGTGTTTGCGGTGGGTGACGTGATTGGTCATCCGTCACTGGCATCGGCGGCCTATGATCAGGGCCGCTGTGCGGCGGCACATATTACCGGCGCGATTGATGTGCCGCGGGTGGCCGAGGTGCCTACTGGCATTTACACCATTCCGGAAATCTCCTCGCTGGGAAAAACGGAAAAACAGCTGACCGAGGAAAAAGTGCCTTACGAGGTTGGTCAGGCGTTTTTCCGGCATCTGGCGCGTGCGCAGATTTCCGGCGAAACGGTGGGTATGCTAAAAATCCTGTTTCACCGTGAAACGCTGGAGATTCTCGGTATCCACTGCTTTGGTGATAACGCCGCCGAGATTGTCCACATTGGTCAGGCGGTGATGCAGGGCAAGAACACCCTGGATTATTTTGCCAATACCACGTTCAACTACCCGACCATGGCCGAGGCCTATCGTGTGGCGGCACTGAACGGACTGAACCGCCTGTTCTGATCGGGAAACGGCTGTAATAAACGTTCCAGTAAATGCTCTGATAAAAATAGAGGCTCTAAAAAAAGGGACGCTGAATGCAGCGTCCCTTTTTGTTGCGCGTACATTTATCAGAAGCTGTATTTGCTGCTGAACTGTACGCGGTCCATGTCGCCATCCTTGCCGTCTTCGGTTTCACGCGTGGCGTGCGACAGCTCGATGCCGACATCCAGCCGGTCCAGTGGTGTCCAGATCAGGTTGGCCATCATGGACTCCACGCTTTTGGTAGTAGTGAGGCCGGTCTTGGCAACCGGATTGTCGGCGGTGAACATCGAGAGGCTGCCCATCGAGCGCAGGCGTGGCGACCACTGGTGATGCAGGGCGACAAAGCCGGCAGTGAGGTCGATGGCCTCCAGTGCGCCGGTAGCATCCTGTACTACGTCATTGACGATGTTAAGACCGACATAACGACCGATGCCGCTGCCGGTGGTTGCCATGAAGCGCACATCATTGCCTTCGCCCAGCCTGATCTTGCCGGAGAACGACACGCCGACGCCGCTTTCGTTTTCCTTCTTGCCGGTGGTGCCGTCATGCGTGGCCAGTTCACGCAGCAGTGCGCCGAGGGAGAGATGACCGAAGTCGCCCTTCCACACATAGCGCGCCGTGATGTCCGGCAGGCGGTTATCGCCGCTGGTGAAGTTACAGGTGTTGGTGGGCGTGGTGGTGCAGGTGCCCGTGAATCCGGTGACGGCCGTTTCGGCATTTTCTGCCGAGACCGACAGGCCGCCAGCGGTGTAGCGCAGCTGCGTCTGTCGCGAAAACACCGTGCCCTCGGTAGGGCCGATGAAGTCCAGGCTGTCCGGAAGGGCGGCAGTATCCTGGAAATTGCTCCATGCCTGGCCGACCAGCCAGCGGTCATACTGCACAAAGGCCTGACGCAGTTCCGGCTCGTAGCCATTGGAAACGCGTTCATTGCCATCCACGGCGCTCATGAAGTCCAGTTCGATATGCGTCTTGACGGATTTTCCGTTGGCGGGTGTTTCCGTACCAAAAATCAGGCGGCTCTGTTTGGCATGGGCATCGAATACCGTGCTGGAGGGTAATGTGCCGACCGGAATGGCCGAGGGCAGGTAGAAATCGCGCAGGCCACTGGTTTCGGCGACTTCGCCGGCCGAAAACTTGCTGAACAGGGCGTCGGCCTTGACATAACCCTTGTAGGTAAATCGTGTGCTGCTGGCGGGTGTTGCTGGTGTTGTTGCAGGTGTGGCAGCTTTTTGTTGCGTCTCCAGCAGGGCAATGCGCTGCTTGAGTGATTCCAGCTCACTGTTATTGGCTGAAGTGTCATCCGCAGCACTGGACGAGCCGGCAAGGGCAAGGGTCATGGCCAGTGGCAGGGAGGCCAGCAACGGCAGGCGCTGGAGGATTGTGTGTCGCGTGATGTGGCGGGTCGGCATGGTGGCGCTCCTGTGTTTTTTTGTGCGCATCGGACCCTTGCTGGTATAGGCCTCGCACCGGAGCAGAACCATTAGCCGATGGTCGTAGCACTGTCACACCGTGGCAGGAAGAGGTTCTGCAAGCGGCGGTGGAAGAGGCGGTGGACGTGCGCAGGCACAGTTGCGGCAGACGGCTTAGACCATCGGCTAATACCCCCTGCGGCAGTGGACTCCGATACTCGATGCAATTCCGCAGGAGGGATGCGCCATGAGCGAGCAGAAAACCTATGCCGTGCCTGAGTACTATGCCGGG
>JBASJP010000115.1:0-2113 GCA_049655345.1 Moraxellaceae bacterium | reverse complement strand
CTCAAACATCAGGCCAAGACAGGCAACCGCTCCGCACAACGCATACTTGAACTGCTGACGCAGCCTGACCGCCTGATTGGCGTCATCCTGATTGGCAACAATGTCGTCAACATCGGGGCATCGTCTGTTGCAACCCTGATCGGACTCCAACTTGCCGGCGACCCGGGCGTTGCAATCGCCGCCGGCATACTGACATTTGTGATCCTCATCTTTGGTGAGGTTGGCCCCAAAACGTTTGCCGCCAAACACCCGGAAACTATTGCCCATATTGCAGCACCTGTCCTCAAGGTCCTGCTGAAAATCCTGTACCCACTGGTATGGTTGGTCAACGTCACGACAAATACCCTGTTCCGTCTGAATTCACTGGCAAAGGGTGATCACAAGCTCAACACGGATGAACTTCGCACGCTGGTTCAGGATGTATTTCTGCCCAAGCAGCATCGCCAGATGCTGCTTGGCGTGCTTGAACTGGACAACATCACCGTCAACGACATCATGGTGCCGCGCGGCGAAGTGGTTGGCATTGATATAGAGGATGATATTGAAAATATCAGCAAACAGCTGCGATCAACACAACATACGCGCCTGCCGGTATTCCGCAGTGACATCAATGACTGCATCGGCATACTTCATATCCGTAATGCCACCCGGTTTCTGGGCACGGCCGGATTGACCAAGGCGGAGATACTGCAATATGTACGTGAGCCCTATTACGTACCAGAGAGCACCCCACTCCAGACCCAACTGGTCAACTTTCAGAAACTGAAGCGCCGCTTTGGGCTGGTTGTCGACGAGTATGGCGATGTGCAGGGAATTGTGACGCTGGAGGCCATTCTTGAGGAGATCGTGGGTGAGTTCACCACCAGCGTGTCAGACTCTCACAAGGACATCCTGAAACAACCAGATGGCTCATGGGTAATTGATGGCAGTGCCAGCATTCGGGACATCAACCGTATGTTGCACTGGCAGTTGCCAACGCACGGCCCAAAAACACTGAACGGGTTGATAATTGAAACGCTGGAAACAATCCCGGAGTCAGTACTCTCGCTCAGAATCGACAGCTACCTGATCGAAATCCTTCAGGTTCGGGACAATACCGTCAAGACAGCGAAAATCACCCTTTTCTCTCACCAACTGCCCATTAGCCTAGACTAGATCCTACCAGTCATACAGCGACTGCATATTGATTGAGGTGCGATGCTTTTCGTTTTGCTCAAGCTCCTGCAGATGCTCAAAAAACTCCCGGACCTCAGGATGCTGTGATGCATCCTGCATGGCCTGATAAAGGGTAATAAGGCAATCGTCATACGTCAGGGATGCAGTGATCACCTCATCAGGATCGGTATCCGGTGTCAGGTTAAGCACAGCGCACGCATGCAGGGCACGATCGTCAGGCACATTCTGCAGCCATGCATCCATCAGACGCGGCGGAGCATCACTACGATACCGACTGAGTACTTGCGATAACTGCTGCTCATGCTGGCTAAGATAGGAGTACAGCATCCGAACACGCTCATTGCCGGAAGAGTCACTCAGGCCGGCAAAATAGCCGGCCAGTTGTGCATGAAAATCATGGGCCTGATCAAGTACATCGCGCGCGCGCAGAGTGGTCATAGTCGTCTCCAGCCATTTGCTTAAGCCTAGACCCTGTGAAAGCACCTTCACTGCCGTTCATCGGAGATTAAGAGGTATCGGAGACTCAGAGGTCAACCCTGATGGCAGCCACCACCTGGCGAGCCTTGGCACGGGCATCATCGCAATCGCTACCCAGAGCAAGCCCCACCCCCATTCTTCGCTCACCACGGACTTCCGGTTTGCCAAACAGGCGCAGATCCGTATCCGGCTGGGCTAGCGCCTCCACAAGATTGCCAAACGTCACGCTGTCAGAGTCGCCCTTGACCAGCAGCGCGCAAGAAGCCGCTGCGGCATGCTGCCGGATGACAGGTACTGGCAAGCCCAGGATGGCCCTGGCATGAAGGGCAAACTCGGACAGGTTCTGGGAAATGAGCGTAACCAGCCCCGTATCATGAGGGCGAGGAGAAACCTCACTGAACCAGACCTGATCACCCTTCACAAAAAGCTCAACACCAAAAATACCGAAACCACCCAGTGC
>JBASJP010000114.1:0-5708 GCA_049655345.1 Moraxellaceae bacterium | reverse complement strand
GCCGCCATGCGTTACACCGAAGTACGCATGACCCGGCTTGCGCATGAACTGCTGGCCGATCTCGACAAGGAGACGGTGGACTGGGTGCCGAACTACGACGGCTCCGAGATGATTCCTGCCGTCATGCCCACCAAGGTCCCGAACCTGCTCATCAACGGCTCCAGCGGTATCGCCGTTGGCATGGCCACGAATATTCCGCCACACAATCTCACCGAAGTGGTGAATGCCTGTCTGGCCTATATCGACGATGAATCCATCACGATTGATGGCCTCATGGAGTACATTCAGGGTCCGGATTTTCCGACAGCGGCCATCATCAATGGCCGTGCCGGCATCATCGAAGCCTACCGCACCGGTCGCGGTCGCATTTACATGCGCGCCCGTCACGAGATCGAGACGGATGCCAAGACGGGCCGCCAGACCATTATTTTCCCGGAAATTCCGTATCAGCAGAACAAGGCGCGTGTAATCGAAAAGATTGCCGAGCTGGTGAAAGAGAAAAAGCTGGAAGGTATTTCCGAGCTGCGTGACGAGTCCGACAAGGACGGCATGCGCATTGTCATCGAACTGAAGCGCGGTGAAGTCGCCGAAGTGGTGGTGAACAACCTGTTTGCGCAAACGCAACTGCAGAGTGTGTTCGGCATCAACATGGTGGCACTGGCCGATGGCCAGCCCAAGTTGCTAAACCTCAAGGACATGATCGAGGCTTTTGTACGCCACCGTCGCGAAGTGGTCACACGTCGCACCGTGTACGAACTGCGCAAGGCACGCGAGCGCGGCCATATTCTTGAAGGCCTCGCCGTAGCACTGGCGAACATCGATCCGGTGATCGAGCTGATCAAGACATCGCCCAGCCCCTCCGAAGCAAAAGACCGCCTGATGCTCTCGTCGTGGGAGCCAGGTGCCGTGGTTGCCATGCTGGAGCGGGCAGGGGACAAGAACGCCTGTCGCCCGGATGCGCTACCGGAGCAGTTTGGTTTTGTTAACGGCAAATATGTTCTGTCCTCGGAACAGGCACAGGCCATCCTTGATTTGCGCCTGAACCGTCTGACCGGCCTGGAGCAGGACAAGCTGCTCGCCGAATATCAGGAACTGCTGGAAAAGATCAAGGAGCTGGGGCTGATTCTGGCAGATCCGGAGCGTTTGCTGACGGTCATCCGCGATGAACTGACCGCCATCCGTGACCAGTATGGTGACAAACGCCGTACCGAGATTATTGGCTCCAAACTTGATCTCACGCTTGAAGACTTGATCACAGAAGAGCAGGTGGTGCTCACGATTTCACATGCCGGCTACGCCAAGACGCAGCCGCTCGCTGATTACCGTGCACAGCGTCGTGGCGGCAGAGGCAAATCGGCCACCGCCATGAAAGATGACGATTATATCGAGCATCTGCTGGTTGCCAGCACTCACGACACCGTGTTGTGCTTCACCAGCAATGGCAAGGTTTACTGGCTCAAGGCCTACGAATTACCCTCGGGCGGTCGCGGCTCCAAGGGCAAACCTGTCGTGAACGTTCTGCCCCTGGCAGAAGGCGAGCGTGTTACGGCCCTGTTGCCGGTAGACCTCAAGGCACTCGCTGAGCAAGCTCTTGAAGATGACGATGATCTTGATGACACCGTGATCGATGTATTACCTGAGGCTGATGAAGGTGATGCGGTTGAAGGCGATGATGCCGACGATGGTCAGGATGAGCCGACGGGCGCCTACATTTTCATGGCAACTGCATCCGGCACCGTGAAAAAGACACCGCTGGTGCAGTTCAGCCGACCTCGCAGCAATGGCCTTATCGCTCTTCGCCTTGATGATGGCGATACGCTGATTGCCGCCGCCGTCACCAATGGCGCCTGTGAGGTCATGCTGTTCTCTGATGGCGGCAAGGTGATCCGCTTCAAGGAAAAGAACGTCCGAACCATGGGCCGCACTGCTCGCGGCGTACGCGGCATGCGACTGCCGGAAGGCCAGCACCTGATATCCATGATCATTCCCGAGACCGGTGCGCAAATCCTCACTGCGTCAGAAAACGGTTATGGCAAGCGCACGGGGCTCGTCGAGTTCCCGCGCCGTGGCCGTGGCGGTCAGGGCGTGATTGCCATCCAGACCAGCGAACGCAATGGCGCCCTGGTTGCTGCCGTGCAGGTAATGGATGGTGATGAGCTCATGCTGATCTCCGATCAGGGCACACTGGTCCGTACACGCGTTGATGAAGTATCCGTGCTGTCACGTAACACGCAAGGCGTAACACTGATCAAGCTCGCTACCGATGAGCACCTGGTGGGCGTGGTCCGCCTTCAGGATGTAGGTGGCGATGATGAAGGTTTTGAGGATGCTGGCGAAGGTGAAGCTGACACCACGCCAGACGCTGAATGATTGATCAACGCTCAGAAGGAATGACTGAAATGACACGCGCCTATAATTTTTGTGCCGGTCCTGCTGCGCTTCCGCAAGCGGTGCTGAGCGAAGCCCAGAAAGACATGCTGAGCTGGAAAGGCAAAGGCATGTCCATCATGGAAATGAGTCATCGGTCCAATGACTACATTGCCATTGCGGAAGAGGCAGAGAAGGACCTGCGTGACCTGCTCAATGTCCCCGCCAATTACAAGGTGCTGTTCCTGCAAGGTGGCGCCTCGCTGCAGTTTGCCCAGATTCCGATGAACCTGCTGCGTGGCCATAGCTCTGCGGACTATGTAAATACCGGCATGTGGTCGACCAAGGCGATTGCCGAGGCAAAGAAGTATTGCGATGTGAATGTTGTCGCTACTGATGAGCACAACAAATTTCGCGGTGTACCTGCATTCGATACATGGAACCTGAACTCAAAGGCTGCCTATCTGCACTACACGCCCAACGAAACCATTCATGGCGTGCAGTTCAACTACATTCCCGAAGTGGACGTACCACTGGTGGCTGACTTTTCATCCAGCATTCTGTCCGAGCCGCTGGATGTCTCGAAGTTTGGACTGATCTACGCGGGCGCACAGAAAAACATCGGCCCCGCCGGTATTGTTGTGGTGATCGTGCGTGAAGACCTGATGGGCGATGTGCTGCCTGGCACTCCAACCATGCTGGATTACAAGGTGGCGGCTGATAACGGCTCCATGTACAACACACCACCCACATTCAGCTGGTATCTGGCCGGTCTCGTGTTCAAGTGGCTCAAGCATCATGGTGGCCTCAAGGCCATTGCCGAAGTGAATCATCGCAAGGCCGCCAAGCTCTACGATGCAATCGACAACAGTGATGGCTTCTATGGCAATCCGGTCATCCGCTCTTACCGGTCTATCATGAACGTGCCGTTTGTGCTGGCGGATGCATCTCTCGAAAAAATCTTTCTGAAGGATGCAGAGGAGCGTGGCCTGCTCAATCTGGCCGGCCACCGTTCGGTTGGTGGCATGCGTGCCAGCCTCTACAATGCGGTGCCGGAAGAGGGCGTAGATGCGCTGGTTGATTTCATGAAGGAATTCCACCAGCGCCTGGGTTGAGATTGCACCCCTGCGTCCGCGAGTCGGACGCAGGGTGTCGAAACGTCAGAGAAGAAAGAGACATGAGCGAAAAGCTGACGCTTGATGACATTCGCCAGAAGATTGATGCACTGGACACACAGATCCAGATGCTGATTTCCGAGCGGGCACGCTGTGCCCAGCATGTGGCCGAGGTCAAGAAGGCTGAAGATCCGGCAGCGACGGTTTTCTATCGTCCAGAGCGCGAAGCACAGGTGCTCCAGAAGGTCATGGCCCGCAATGAAGGCCCGCTGCATCCTGAGGAAATGGCGCGCCTGTTCCGTGAAATCATGTCGGCCTGCCTGGCGCTTGAGCACCCGATGCGGATTGCCTTTCTTGGGCCGAACGGCACGTTCACCCAGACTGCTGCACTAAAGCACTTTGGGCACTCCGTTTCGACGGAGCCATTGGCCACGATTGACGAAGTCTTTCGCGAAGTAGAGTCTGGTGCGGTCAACTACGGCGTTGTGCCGGTGGAAAACAGCACCGAAGGCGTTGTCACGCATACCGCCGACTCGTTCATGACATCGACCGTGCACATTATCGGTGAAGTGCAGTTGCGCATTCATCATCATTTTCTGGTGTCTGAAAATACAAGACCAGAAGCCATTTCACGCATTTACTCGCATCAGCAATCGCTGGCGCAGTGCCGCAAGTGGCTGGATGCCCACTACCCGGGCGCAGAGCGGGTGGCGGTATCCAGCAATGCCGAGGCGGCACGCCGTATCAAGGGCGAGTGGCACTCAGCGGCAATTGCCGGCGAAACCGCCGCAGAGCTTTATGGCCTCAAAAAACTCAACGAGTGCATAGAGGACAACCCCAAAAACTCGACACGCTTTCTGATTATTGGCAACGAGGCGGTAACGCGCTCCGGCGATGACAAGACCTCCATCATCGTGTCCATGCAGAAAAACCAGTCAGGGGCGCTCTACGACATACTTGAGCCATTCAAGCGTCGCGGTATCAACCTGACACGCATTGAAAGCCGGCCCTCCCAGACTGATGCGTGGTCCTATGTATTCTTCATCGACTTTGAAGGGCATATCGACGATGTACTGGTCAAGGAAGCCATGACCGAGCTTGAACCCCGTGTTCGCGACCTCAAGCTGCTGGGGTCTTATCCCAAGGCAGTTCTCTGATTTCTGAACCAAGCCTGCACGGCTTGTGTGGAGCCAATGATGGCCTGTGATTTTATTGCCCTGGCGTCACCCGGGGTCCAAAAGCTGTCTCCGTATCAGCCCGGCAAACCCATTGAGGAGCTGGAGCGTGAACTGGGCATCAGCGACATCATCAAGCTGGCCAGCAATGAAAATCCGCTTGGTTGCTCACCACGCGTATTCACGGCGATCGATTCCGGACTCTCCGAGCTGGCGCTGTACCCCGATGGCAACGGATTCATCCTGAAGCAGGCCCTGTCCGACTTCTACCATCGCCCGATTGCAGAAATTACACTGGGTAACGGCTCCAATGACATTCTTGAGCTAATCGGGCGTGCATTCCTGCAACCCGGCGATGAAGCCATTTATGCCCAGCACTCCTTTGCGGTCTACCCACTGGTCGTGCAGGCAGTCGGTGCCACCGGGATTACGGTACCCGCAAGGAACTGGGGGCATGACCTGCCGGCAATGGCAAAAGCAGTTACGGAAAAAACACGTGTCATCTTTATTGCCAACCCCAATAACCCGACCGGAACCTGGGTTGAGAAAGATGAGCTGGATTTGTTCCTCAAGTCGGTGCCGGAAAATGTGCTGGTCGTTCTGGACGAGGCGTACGGTGAGTATGTGGACGTCGCCGACTTTCCGGATGGACTGGAGTACCTGTCGCGCCACCCGAATGTGATTGTGAGCCGCACTTTTTCCAAGGCCTATGGCCTTGCCGGGTTGCGAGTGGGCTATGCGTTCGCACACCCCGACATTACCAATGTACTTAATCGCGTCCGGCAGCCGTTCAATGTGAATGCGCTGGCCTTGCGTGCCGCAGTAGCCGCCTTGCAGGACCAGGACTTTGTGGCACGTTCACGTGCACTCAATACTGCCGGCATGCGTCAGATCACCGAAGGTGTACAGGCGCTGGGGCTGTCAGTCATTCCTTCGCGCGGCAATTTCCTTTGTGTGCACCTCAAGCGTGCCGGCCTTCCTGTGTACGAGGCACTGTTACGGCAAGGTGTCATTGTCCGGCCCGTGACCAACTACGGCATGCCTGAGTACC
>JBASJP010000113.1:0-4569 GCA_049655345.1 Moraxellaceae bacterium | reverse complement strand
TTGTCAGAGACTGATTTGCATCGGGGCGGCTTGGGGCAAGATGCGGATATTTATGATCGGCAACTTCGCTGCAATTAAGCTGACTGTCCGCTGGGTGGACGCGGGTCAGCTAATGTCGGCTTCGGGGCATCGAATTTGTACCGCTCAAATTCCGTTTTGGGCACGTTGTTCGCGGTCACGACCGTCGGCTGTATGGTCCCCGATTTGATGAAACCTCGTACGTCAAGTTTCGGGCGAGCACCTCGCGGTTCCCGCTGGCTCTAGACGACCAAGACCGGCCATTCAAGTCATTGTTCCATTGCGGACGCTGGAGGGGGTAATTACCCTAATATTCGGGCGAACACACCGGGTTACACTGATGTTTCATAGGCAAACGCAGCGGAAGCTGCCGACGCAAAGCTACAGGCCCCATCCCGGAATTGTCGGAAGGGCGGTTGGGTTGCCCCGGAAAATTGTTCATTTCGTAACCGGGTCTGCAGTTTCGCTGTGCCATGTGGTGGGGCACATTGAAAACCACAAATGAAATTTCTTCATTTGGCAATGAAGGGATAAAAACCTGCATGAACTTGTCTTTCAGAGACGGTCGCACAAGACCAAGATGGTTATGAAGGCCGCACTCCCGACCAACGAAACCCGGCGCCTTGAGACCCTGCGTGGCTACGACGTGCTTGACACGCTGCCGGAGCCGGACTTTGATGATCTAGCGTTGCTGGCCGCGCAGATTTGCCAGGTTCCCATCGCAGCGGTTTCTCTGGTTGACGAAACCCGGCAGTGGTTCAAATCCATCATCGGTTTGAGTGCCACGGAAACTTCGCGCGATGTTGCCTTTTGCGCGCACTCCATTCTGGACTCGAACGAGGTGCTGGAAGTGCGCGACGCGCAGCTCGACCCGCGCTTCGCCGACAACCCGCTCGTCACCGCCGACCCGCACATCCGTTTCTACGCCGGCGCACCCCTGGTCACGCCGGACGGTCTTGCGCTGGGGACGCTGTGCGTGATCGACCGTGTGCCGCGTGTGCTGAGTATCGAGCAGAAAACTGCCCTGCGCGTCCTGAGCCACACCGTCATCGCACAACTCGAGCTGCGCCGCACCCTCGCTGCGCATCGCCGGGCGCAGGAACAGCTGCAGTCGTTCAATGTCTCGCTCGAGCAGAAGGTCGAGGCGTGCACGGCCGAGCTGCGGCGGGAACAGGAGAATTTGGCACTGGCCATAACATCCTCGAATACCGGCTTGTGGGATTGGAATCTGCTGACCGACGAAGTGTATTACTCACCCGAATGGAAAGCTCAACTGGGTTATCGACCCGACGAGTTGCCAAACAATTTTTCGACCTGGGAATCGCTCATCCATCCCGATGACCGAGAGCCAACCCTGCAAAGAATGCAAGTTTTTCTGGCCTCGGTCGAGGGAAGTTATGAGAACGAGTTCCGCCTGCGCCACCGCGATGGCAGTTATCGCTGGATACTGGCGCGCGGCAATAAGCAGTGTGATAAAAATGGAAAGCCTATTCGACTGGCTGGCTCCCACATCGACATCACGGCACGCAAGGCTGACGAAGCGAAGATCAAGCGGCTGACCAATCTCTATGCGGCCTTGAACCAGTGCAGCCAGGCGATCATGTGCTGCAGCAGCGAAGAGGAGTTGTTCCTGCAAATCTGTCGTGCTGCGGTGCAGTTTGGCGGCATGAAGATGGCGTGGGTCGGCTTGGTGGATGAGGCCAGCCGGCGGGTCAAGCCGGTGGCCTGGTATGGCACTGACACGGACTATCTGGAAGGTATTCAGATTTCGGTCAACGCCGACGAGCCCATCGGGCGCGGCGGGGCCGGAACAGCCATCCGAGAAAACCGGCCCGTGTGGCTTCAGGATTTTCACAATGAACCGTCTCTCGCCCCGTGGCGCGAGCGCGCTGCACGCGTAGGCTGGAGGTCTGCAGCCACATTGCCGCTGCTGCGTCAAGGTAAAGTCATCGGTGTCTTTGGCCTGTATGCCGGCGAGCTCAACGCCTTCGACGAAGCCGTCCGCCACTTGCTGGTGGAAATGGCGATGGATATCGGCCATGCACTGGATCGCAATAGTCTGCAAGCAGCGCGCAAGCAGGCCGAGGAGGCGCTGCAGGACAGCGAGCAACGCTTCCGTGATTTCTCCCGCAGCACCGCCGACTGGTTCTGGGAAATGGACGCGGACCTGCGCTTCACCTATTTCTCCGATAACTTCGAACGCTACTACGGTCTGGACTGGAACCGGGTGCTGGGCAAGACACGTCGCGCACTACTGGACACGAAGCTCAATCCGCCAGACATCGTGGAGGCCCATTTGGCCCAGATGGAGCAGCATGAACCATTTCGCGACTTTCACTACCGCATTCGTGATGTTGCTGGAGACATTTGCTGGTTCTCGATCAGTGGCGTTCCGGTCTTCGGCCTGAACGGGCAATTCTCCGGCTATCGCGGCATGGGGCAGAATATCACCGAGCGTAAACAAGCTGAGGAACAGATTCACATTGCCGCTACCGCCTTCGAGTCCAAAGAAGGCACGATGATTACCGACAGCAACAGTGTGATTTTGAAGGTCAACCGTGCCTTCACCGAGATTACGGGCTACTCGGCCGAAGAAGCTGTGGGCCAGACACCGCGCCTGCTGAATTCAGGCCGCCACGACAAGGCCTTTTATGCAGGAATGTGGGAGAGTATCAAGAACACAGGTAGCTGGCAGGGCGAAATCTGGGACCGACGAAAGAATGGCGAAATCTATCCCAAATGGCTGACCATCACAGCGGTGAAAGCCGACGACGGAACCGTCACCCACTACGTTGGCACCCACACCGACATCAGTGCGCGCAAGGCCGCCGATGAACAAATTGTATTTCTCGCCTACCACGATGCCCTGACCAGTCTGCCCAACCGGCTGCTGTTGCTGGACCGGCTGCAACAGGCGTTGGCTTTCAGCGCGCGCAGCGCACGCCACGGGGCGCTATTCCTGCTCGACCTGGACAATTTCAAGACGCTCAACGACACCCTGGGCCACGACAAGGGCGACCTGCTGTTGCAACAGGTAGCACTTCGGCTGGCCACCTGCGTGCGCGAGGGGGACACCGTGGCGCGTCTGGGCGGCGACGAGTTCGTGGTGCTGCTGGAAGCGCTGAGCGAGCATCCCGAGGAGGTCGCGACGCAGACTGAAATGCTGGGCGGGAAAATACTGGCCGCACTGAATCAGCCCTACTTGCTCGCCGGTCATGAAATCCGCAGCACCCCGAGCATAGGCATCACCCTGTTCAGCGGCCACCAGACCTCCATCAAGGAGCTGCTGAAACAGGCCGATCTGGCCATGTATCAGTCCAAGGCGGCCGGGCGTAACACGCTGCGCTTCTTCGATCCGGAAATGCAGGCCGTCGTGAACAGCCGCGCTGCCCTGGAGGTGGACCTACGCGCGGCGGTGAAGCAGCAGCAGTTCGTCCTTCACTACCAGGCGCAGGTGGACGATGATGGCCGCGTGACGGGGGCCGAGGCGCTGATGCGCTGGCAGCATTCCCAGCGCGGAATGGTGTCTCCCGCCGAATTCATCCCCATGGCTGAGGAAATAAATCTGATTCTGCCCATGGGCCTGTGGGTGCTGGAAACCGCCTGCGCTCAACTGGCGCAATGGGCTGCCCAATCGCGCATGGCCCATCTCACGCTGGCGGTCAATATCAGTGCCAATCAGTTGCAGCAGGCCGACTTTGTGGATCAGGTGCTTGGGGTACTGGACAAAACCGGTGCTAATCCAAAAAGGCTCAAGCTGGAACTGACCGAGAGCCTGCTGGTGTCCAATGTGGAAACAACCATCGCCAAGATGAAGGCACTGAAAGCGAAGGGTGTTGGATTCTCACTGGATGACTTTGGCACGGGCTACTCGTCCCTCGCTTACCTGAAGCGGTTGCCGCTGGACCAACTCAAAATCGACCAGGGTTTCGTCAAGAATATCCTGAACGACCCCAACGATGCTGCCATTGCAAAAATGGTCATTGCCCTTGCCGAGAGCATGGGGCTGCCGGTCATCGCCGAGGGAGTGGAAACCGAAGCGCAGCGGGACTTTCTGGCCCGCCTGGGTTGCCACGATTATCAGGGGTATTTGTTCAGCCGCCCGCTGCCAATAGATGAGTTTGAGGAGTTTGTGGGGCGGGTTTGATGCTGGTTCGGCGACCGCTTGGTGCGGGACCGGTCGGTCGATGAGCGTCGGACTGTATGACGGCATGGGCACGGAGCCGACGGCGGTCGGCTGCTTCCAAGCAAATCCAACTTTGATATTTGAGATTCCAGAAAGCAATGGGATGAACGCCCCCACCTTAGGCGGCACCGTTGTGTGCCAAAGTGGAGTTGCATATCAACCCATTCTGCAAACAGGAGCCACCATCATGAAAGTCTCTACTGTAGGTACCCGACATTCACCAATGGTGTAGCAAGTTCTGACCCCAAGTGTGCAAAATGGCAATAAAGCCAATCTCCGCACCCAGGTGTTTGGGGTCAGCGCCAATGGTGCGCAGCGTCTGGGCCGTAGCCTGAAACAGGATGTTGTAGACCACCTCCTTGTTC
>JBASJP010000112.1:0-5206 GCA_049655345.1 Moraxellaceae bacterium | reverse complement strand
ATATCAGCCACTGGCCGCTTTATCTGGGGTTGGCATTGCTTGGATGCCCGGTTGAAGTGTTTATCCTGCTGCTCACGTTCAGCAAGTTTTACCAGTTCTGGATACACACCCGTTTGATCGGCAAGTTGCCGCTGATTGAGGGGGTATTCAATACACCGTCAGCCCATCGTGTGCATCACGCTATCAATGATCCCTACATCGATCGTAATCATGGCGGGACCCTGATGATCTGGGATCGTCTGTTTGGCACGTACATCAAGGAACAGGAAGAAGTGGTCTTCGGTGTGCGCAAGGCATTTCATGCACGCAATCCAGTGACGGCACATGTGGACTGTCTGATAACGATGTGGCGAGATGCCGTCCTCTCGGGACAATGGCAGGATCGTTTCCGTATCTGGTTCAAGCCGACCGGCTGGCGACCAGATCATACTCGCGAGCTTGATCCCCGGCCGCCATTCTCATTGGCCCGTTTCCGGCGTTTTGTACCGGTATTTTCCGGCTCACAACGGCAGCAGGGGACTTTCTGGCTGGTGCTTTCGATTGTGTGCAACAGCATCATGATGCGGGTATGGCAAGTTGTCGTGGGAATTGCAGGGTGTCCTGGCGCTGGGCGTGACACTTGCCCTCTGGCAAATGTCACGAGCATTTTCTGTTTCAGTAACTCAGTGATGATGGTGCTGATGCATGTCTTCGGGTGCGCTGCTGCTGTTTTGTGTTGCGGCAGGCATATCCATCTGTTTGGCATGCCCTGTGTGGTCGTGACCTTTCAGGAAGGGTAACGCAGTCCAGATGCCAAACAGAATCACCAGCAAGCCTGCAATCTGCCGTACGCCGGGGCGTTGCAGCATCTGGCGCAGTTCAGCCGCCATGGTGCCTGTCACAAGAAGGAAGGGCAGGGTGCCCAGCCCGAAAGCAATCATGAGAAGGCCGGACATCATGGCATCGCTGCGCGCAAGTGACAGGGTGAGGGCACTGTAAACCAGTCCGCAAGGCAGGAACCCCCATACACCACCAACCAGAACCGCTTTGAGTGGATGGTTCACGGGAAAGAGGCGTTTGCGCAGTGGATCCATCAAGCGCCAGGCGCCGCCACCGATCCTCTCAAGACGAGCGAGACCATTCCACCAGCCGGCCAGATACAGGCCCATGGCCACCATGAACAGACCTGCAATCAGACGCAGCCACATCATGCCGGCCAGTGGTGCAATCAGATGCTGACCCAACAGGCCGACAAGAACGCCGAGGATGCCGTAAGTGAGCAAGCGTCCTGCGTTGTATGCAAGCTGATAGCCGAACAGGCGCTGGCTGGTGCGCATTTCGGCAGGCAAGGCAAAGCTCAGTGCTGCTGAAATTCCCCCGCACATGCCAATGCAGTGTGTTCCGCCAAGAAAGCCGGTCATCCAGGCAGTAAGCAGTAGTGAGTAATCCATTGGGCCCATTATTTCTGTTTCCTGCGTTGTTCGCGGTCGTCCTGGAGAATGCGATGCGAGGGGCCGTCCATGTCATCAAACTGGTCGTGTTTAACTGCCCAGAAAAATGACCAGATGGCAAAGCCCAGAAACATAAGGCCCAGTGGTACCAGAAAATAGATTACTTCCATGGCACTCTCATGGCGTCGCGACAGCAGTTGTCGTGCTGCGAAGTGGCTCGGGAAATGGTCTGGTTTTACGCAAGCGCAGGGCATTGCCCACAACAATCAGTGAACTGAGTGACATACCGATGGCGGCCAGCCATGGTGGAACAAAACCAAGTGCGGCAGGAGGTAGTACAGCCAGATTATAGGCCAGTGCCCATGTCAGGTTTTGACGGATGATGCGCTGAGTGGCAATCGCTTGTTGGCGAGCAGTGACCAGTGCACGCAGGTCATCGCGAAGCAACAGGGCATCTGCGGTGGTTTGTGCAAGATCAGTACCGGATGCCATGGCAATCGAGAGGTGAGCCTGCCCAAGGCCGGGAGCATCATTCACGCCATCGCCAACCATGACCACAATGGCACCTTCGGCCTGCAGGCGGCGTATGGCCTCCTGCTTGTCTTCCGGCAGCAGTCCTCCGGCAACATGATCCATGCCCAGTTGCCTGCCCATTTCTGTCGGTGCACTGGATCGGTCGCCGGACAGCAGCCATGTTTTCAGACCGGCTTCCTGCAGGGCATTAATGACACCTGCAGCTTCGGGGCGCAGGCTGTCACTCAGTTTGAACCAGGCAAGCGCACCCTTGTCATCACTCAGCCACAGCCGGTCCAGATCCGTGGCCTGTGCGTGATCAAGTGCAAACTCTGCATGGCCCAGCCGATAGTGGATGTCATCAATATCGGCCTCCACACCGGCACCAGAAGTTTGACGAAGGTTGCTGACAGCAAGGTTGTCTTGTGTGAATTGCCGGAATGCTTGTGCGACAGGGTGTTCCGAAAACTGTTCGAGCGCAGCGGCAACTATCCTGGCTTGCTCCAGTGAGCCGCGTACTGCGGCAGCTTCCCGGATGACCAGCTTTCCTTCGGTCAGTGTTCCTGTCTTGTCAAAAACAACATGAGTGGCAGCGGCGAGTGTTTCAAGGACATGACCGCGGGTCAGCAGAAAGCCTTCACGGGCCAGCGTGTTGGTTGCACTGGTCAGAGCGGCAGGCGTTGCCAGCGAAAGTGCACAGGGACAGGTGGCAACCAGCACTGCCAGTGTGGCCCAGAAGGCATGTTCAGGATTTACCAGCCACCAGCCTATAAAAACCGCGACGGCCAGAAGCAGCACACGAGCAACGAAAACGTGCGCCATACTGTCGGCCTTCTGTGCCAGTCGTGGCTTCTCTGCCAGTGCACGGTTCAGTAAACGGTTGAGCGTGGCCAGCGTACTGTCGCCACCTGCACGCGTTACCTCGATCAGCAGTGGACTTTCCGTGTTTACACTGCCCCCGATAACCGTATCGCCTTTTTTCTTCGGAACCGGCAGTGGCTCACCCGTAATCAGTGCCTCGGTCACGGCGCTCTGTCCATCCTGGACAATGCCATCGGCCGCAATCGTTTCTCCTGGCCGTACCTGCAAGCGGTCGCCAGCTTCCAGTGAGCTTGCGGCAATCACTTCCGTGTTGCCATCGTCATTCAGTCGTGTTGCGAGGCGGGGTGTCAGTGACATTAGCCCGGCAGCAGTATCGCCGGCACGCTGCCGGGCCTTCATTTCCAGAAAGCGACTGGTGAGCAGGAAAAACACAAACATGCATACCGAATCGAAATAGGTTTCTCCTCCACCAATGAAGCTTGCGTAGAGTGAGGCAAAGTAGGCGCCAAAGATGGCAATGGTGACAGGAACATCCATCGTCAGACTGCGTGATTTGAGGGCTCGCCAGGAGGCGCTGTAGAACGGGTAGGCAGAGTAAAACAGCACCGGAGTGGCGATAAAGCCCATGGTGGCACGCAGATAGTCGCGGTATTCCGTTTCCATGCCGCTACTGCTGGCTGCCCCAACATACATTGCCATGGCATACATCATGACTTGCATCATCCCGAGGCCGGCAACCGCCAGACGCAACAGCAGGGTACGACTTTCCTGCTTCAGCTGGGCTGCGTGCGTATCGGCTCGAAAGGGGCGGGCGCGATAGCCGATATTGGCAAGGCTGGTGAGCAGTTTGCTGATGGGGGTCTGACGATCATCCCAGACCAGATGCAGGCGGTGATTGCTCAGGTTAACGGTGGCACGGGCAACCCCCGGTTGCTGTTGCAGGCGCCTTTCAATCAGCCAGGCGCAGGCCGCACAGTTGATCGCATCCAGTGTCAGTTCGGCGCAGGCCAGTTCGCCCTCGCGTCCGACAAATTCGCGTTGCGCATCCGGGTGATCAAATACCTCCAGCGCCAGTCCTTCCGGCAGGGCTGCTGGCCCGGCGGCAGGAGCATCACGATCCCGGTAATAGCTTTCCAGTCCTCCGGCCATGATGGCTTCAGCAACGGCCTGACAGCCGGCACAGCAGAAGGCGCGTTGCTCATCCAGCACCACAGCTTCAAAGCGCAGCCCCGCCGGTACCGGTAAACCACAATGAAAGCAGTTCGGTGCTGGGGTCGCTTCAGTGCTGTTCATGAACCAGTGTCAGCTTGTCCAGGGGGAAGTCACGGGTACTGCGCAGGCGCCATTCGGCATTGCCCAGTTCGATATAGTGACGTCCCTGCAGGGCATGGGTGAGTATGCCCTGATAATGGCCATCAGCGCGGCGAGTAAGTACGACGCTTTGATCTTGTGTGGCCAGTGTCGGGTGAGACAGGATCAGGGTGAGTGTTTCCGGGGCAGTGATGCTCTTGGGGCTGGCGAGTGTGGCACTTATCTCGCCAGTCACACTGTCCAGTTGCAGCTCTGCCGAAATTCCGAGCGAGGCAGCGGCATCGTCGCGTGCAAGACTCTGGTTGATGGCCTTGCCATCCTTGTACCAGTCGTCGCGTACCAGACTGTCCTGATTCAGGATGGCAATTGCCAGCGTCGACAGGCCGGCAACCACTGAGATTGCTGGCAGTGCAATCAGGAACCATGGCCAGAACTGGCGATACCAGGGCTTGCCGGTTGGTGCGGTGGCCAGGTCAGTATGCTGTGTCATCTGCAATAGCCTCTCAGAGTGGTGGCGGTGCCAAGAAGCGGCTTTCGGAGGACTTTTGGACATCCGGATCACTTTTGGCCTGCAGATGAAACTCGATTTCGTATTTTGTCTTGTCCAGTTCGCCCGGATCAGCGAGCAGCGTGACGGGAACCGATTCCTGTTCACCTGCCGCCAGCGAGATCTCGATCGGTTCACTCATGCGAATGTCGTCATCAGCTTCCAGTGTCAGCGTATAGTGTTCAGCCTTCTGCGATTTGTTGAGTGCCTTGACCAGATACACATTCTCGATCATGCCGTCACTGTTTTCCCGGTACAGCTGATTGCGGTCACGAATGGTCTCCAGCTCCAGCGGAACGCGCAGCGTCAGGGCGACCAGGAATACAGTAGCCATGATGCCAATCAACGCGGCATAGCCCACCAGACGACCACGCAGGAACTTGTACTTGCCGCCCTTTTCCAGAAGGTGCTCGGTGGTGTACCGAACCAGACCTCGCTCATAGCCCATCTGGTCCATGACCGAGTCACAGGCATCGATACAGGCAGCACAGGAAATGCACTCGAACTGCAGACCATTACGGATATCAATGCCGGTAGGGCAGACCTGGACGCAGAGTGTGCAGTCGATGCAGTCGCCCAGACC
>JBASJP010000111.1:0-4613 GCA_049655345.1 Moraxellaceae bacterium | reverse complement strand
ACGCCGTGAGCAGTCGGGCGACGGTGCACGCAGGTGCTCCTTGAGCAGCGGCGCGTAGGTGGCGGAGAAGAGGGGAATGTCGGTGACGCTCAGGCTGCCCAGGGTTTCACCGTGGTAGCCGTTTTCCAGGCAGATGAAGCGTGTCTTTTCGGGTTTGCCGCTGTTGCGCCAGAAGTGCAGGCTCATTTTCAGCGCAATCTCGGTGGCGGCAGAGCCATTGTCACCATAAAAGCAGCGCGTCAGTCCTTCGGGTGCCAGTGCGACCAGCCGTTCCGACAGCTCGACAATCGGCTCGTGAGTGAAGCCGGCCAGAATCACATGCTCCAGCGAGTCCAGTTGCTCTTTCAGGGCTGTATTGATGCGCGGGTTGGCGTGGCCGAACAGGTTGACCCACCACGAGCTCACGGCATCCAGATAACGCTTGCCGTCAAAGTCCTCCAGCCACACCCCCTCGCCACGGCGGATCGGGATGATGGGCAACGTCTCGTGATCCTGCATCTGGGTGCAGGGGTGCCAGACGTGGCGCAGGTCGCGGCGGGCAATGGCGTCATTCTTGCTGTCGGTCTTGCTCATTGGGGTGGTCATCACAATATTGTCCGGTGATGGTAGGGGCAAAAGAGTGCGCGTTCCAGCCTTCCGGGTGCGCTATGCTCCATGGCATGCAAGGCTGATCCTGATGATTGGGCTTGGCAAAGGGAGCATGGGCATGAAGACAAGAATCTGGCTGGGTGTGGCGTTGCTGATGTGTGGTGGGCTGGTGCGGGCGGTTGATGGCCCCGCTCTTTACGAAACACATTGTGCGAAGTGTCATGGCGCGACAGGACAGGCCGACAGCTGGCGCGGGTACCTGTTTTTTTCGCGTGATTTCAGCAGTGCAAAATGGCAGGCCGCGCGAACTGACGAGGAGATTCTGGAAAAAATCGATCAGGGGCCACGCATTATGCCGCCATACAAGGACAAGCTTTCGGCAGAAGAGCGTGCGGCGCTGGTGAAGGTGGTGAGGAGTTTTGGTACGCAGCCATGAAAAACGGGGCCATGGCCCCGTTTTTCATTCTGATGCGTCAGGCACCAGGTAGTCCCAGACGACGCCACAACGCCATCGTGGGTTCAGTCTGGTTCATGGTGTAGAAGTGCAGGCCGGGTGCGCCGCCCGCAAGCAGTTGCTCGCACAGTTGCGTGACCACGTCTTCCCCGAACTTCTGGGTGCTGACGGTGTCATCACCGTAGCTTGCCATCTGCTTGCGAATCCAGCGCGGAATTTCCGCACCGCAGGCATCGCTGAAACGCACGAGGTTGGCAAAGTTGGTGATCGGCATGATGCCGGGGATCACCGGAATGTCGACGCCCTGCTTGCGTACTTCATCAACAAAGTGGAAGTAGCTGTCGGCATTGAAAAAGTATTGCGTGATGGCCGAGCTGGCACCCTGCTTTACCTTGTTCACGAAGTTGGTGATGTCGGCGGACAGGTTGGCAGCCTGTGGATGGCACTCGGGGTAGGCAGCAACCTCGATATGAAAATGATCGCCCGTGGTGTCACGGATGAATTTCACCAGGTCGGCGGCATAGGCGAGTTCGCCATGTGCACCACCCATGCCGGAAGGCAGGTCGCCGCGCAATGCCACGATGTGACGAATGCCGTTGGCCTTGTAGGTGGCCAGCAGTTCGGCCAGTTCTTCCCGGCTGTCACCAATGCAGGAAAGGTGTGGCGCGGCAGGGCGGCCGGAATTGTGCTGGATTTCCAGCACGGTACCCAGCGAACGGTCACGCGTGGAACCGCCTGCCCCGTAGGTGACAGAAAAGTATTCCGGCTGGAGTGTTGCCAGCGTTTTGGTGACGTCACGCAGCTTGACCGCGCCGGCATCTGTTTTGGGCGGAAAAAATTCGAAAGAAAAATGTTTGCTCATGGCATCCTCAGGGGTGAGAGGGTTTATGTGGGAGCGGCTTCAGCTGCGAAGCATTCAAGTAATGCAATCGCTTTCGCGGCTGAAGCCGCTCCCACGCTCTGCCCAGGGTTATTTAGTACTTGTATGTGTCCGGCTTGAACGGGCCTTCTACCTTGACGCCAATATAGTTGGCCTGGGCAGGGGTGAGCTGTGTGATCACGCCACCAAAGCCGGCGACCATGGCGGCCGCGACTTCTTCGTCCAGTTTCTTCGGCAGCACTTCCACTTTCAGCATGCGTTCCTGCACGGCGGCAGAGTGGGTGGCAAACTTCTGGTCGAACAAATACATCTGCGCCAGTACCTGGTTGGCAAAAGAGCCATCCATTATGCGCGACGGATGACCGGTGGCGTTGCCCAGATTCACCAGGCGGCCTTCAGACAGCAGCAGCAAGTAGTTGGGGTCGGCCGGATTGGCGTTGGAGCCCGGTGCCACACGATAAATCTTGTGTACCTGCGGTTTCACTTCTTCCCAGTGCCAGTTGGCGCGCATCCAGGCGGTGTCGATTTCGGTATCGAAGTGACCGATGTTGCAGACCACGGCGCCGTTCTTGAGGGCACGCAGCATGGCGGCGTCGCACACGTTGGTGTTGCCGGTGGTGGTGACGATGAGGTCGGTTTCACCGAGCAGGCGCTGGTCGATGTCGTCGAACTTGCCGGTGTTGATGCCGTTCTTGTAGGCGGACACCACTTCGTAGCCGTCCATGCAGGCCTGCATGGCGCAGATCGGATCGATTTCCTGCACGCGCACGATCATGCCTTCCTGACGCAGCGACTGGGCAGAGCCCTTGCCCACATCGCCGTAACCGATGACGAGGGCACGGCGACCGGCCATCAGCATGTCGACACCGCGCTTGATGGCGTCGTTCAGCGAGTGACGGCAACCGTACTTGTTGTCGTTCTTGGATTTGGTGACGGCATCGTTGACGTTGATGGCCGGAACCTTCAGTTCGCCCTTGGCCAGCATTTCCAGCAGGCGGTGCACACCGGTGGTGGTTTCTTCGGTGATGCCGTGAATGGTCTTCAGCATGTCCGGATATTTCTGGTGTACGACCAAGGTGAGGTCGCCGCCGTCATCCAGGATCATGTTGGCATCCCAGGGCTTGTCGCCGCTGAGGATGGTTTTTTCCAGGCACCATTCGTATTCGGCTTCGGTTTCGCCCTTCCAGGCGAACACGGGAATGCCGGCAGCGGCAATGGCGGCCGCGGCATGGTCCTGCGTGGAGAAAATGTTGCAGGAGGACCAGCGCACTTCAGCACCCAGTTCGACCAGCGTCTCGATCAGCACGGCAGTCTGGATGGTCATGTGGATGCAGCCCATGATTTTTGCGCCGGCCAGTGGTTTGCTGGCTGCGTATTTCTTGCGCAGACCCATGAGGGCGGGCATTTCGGTTTCGGCGAGGATGATTTCCTTGCGGCCGTATTCGGCCAGGGAAATATCGGCCACCTTGTAATCGGTGAAGGTATTGAGGTCGACAGTGGTAAAGGCAGTCATGGCGTCATTCTCCACAGAGAGATCAGAAAAATGACGCGGCAGGGAGTTTGCTTTGATTGCAGCAACAGAGGCTCGCCAACCGCATCAGGGTCAAGCGAGCGCAGTTGCAGCCGGCCAGGTTACAACCAGAGAAGGCCGGGAACCCGAGCCTGGCGGAAGGGGATTCCGTCGCAGCGCTCCTCGGGTAGGTGGGTATTCTAGCCGGCCCAGCCCGGCTTGTCAGGTGGCTTTGATGCCGATCAGCCATCATGGGTGGCAGAACGGGTTACACTGGGACATGAGCCATCAATGGAGAGTACTGACATGTCCCGTGAACTGACCGAACAGAAGATTGCCGCCCTCAAGTCCTCCCTCCAGCATCACCATCTTGATGCGGGTCAGCAGCAAGCCCTGCACACGGAACTGGATGCTCTGGAAGAGCGCCTGCAGGCCCAGTTGCCACCGGATGCCGAGGCACTGGAAGCCCAGTTGCGCGACTGGGAGGCCCGCATGGCAGTGGAGTACCCCCTGCTGACGTCCGTGATTACCGATGCCCTGCAGAAACTGTCGGCCATGGGGATCTGAGCCGGCTCAAATGTGCCTGCTGGCATCCGGCCGGCACAGGAGCAACAGGCCGACCGATACCAGCAGGCCACCAATGATCATTTCCTTCTGCCCACTGATCATGCCAAGGGGAGCGCCCAGCATGACAGCCATGTCTGCCACCGACCAGCACAGCATGTAGGCCGTGCGCAGTTCCTGTTCCTTCTCGTTGTTGCCTTGCCATTCCTGCTCTTTTGCACGCATGCGCTGGCGCAGGATCAGGGTGGGCGCGACCGGCATGATGATCGCCAGCCACCAGAGCTGGCCGCCGGGGAAAGCGCTTGAGCTGTCGTAGGGGAGCAGGTACATGGCGGCAGCAACAAAAAAGACGCCCGTCAGCAGCCCCATCCAGATCAGGTTCATGTGGGGCATGCTCTGTGTGTGCCGGGTCATGATTTGTCCTTGATTGCTAACTGGTGGACAGCAAGTCTGTCATGAAAAAAGCCCGGTAATCACCGGGCTTTTTTATGGTTCATCGCGGAATACCGGGAAAAGCGGCTTTGATCTTCAAAAAGAAGTAGCTGTTATCCCGGTAACCGTAGGCCATGCGTTTGATGACCTTGATGCGATTATTGACGCCCTCCAGCAGGCTGGTG
>JBASJP010000110.1:0-2539 GCA_049655345.1 Moraxellaceae bacterium | reverse complement strand
GCTTGAGGGCTGCCATAATCTGGCTTTCGGTAAACTTGGATTTGCGCATTTCTATCTCCTGACGGTAGTTTGCCAGAAGACTCTACGAATGGGTGTCCAATCCAAGGGGAGGCTTACAGGCCCAATTGCGCGGTGGTCAGCTTGGCGTCGCCAAACACCGTCGCCCACTCGCTGAAGTTGAGATTGCTGGTGATGAGAACGCTGGTGCACTCATAAAGTTTGGAGAGCAGGTGGAACAGCAAGGCGCCTCCGCTCTGGCTGAAGGGCAGATAGCCCAGCTCATCCAGTATCACCAGATCCACATGCATCAGCCTGTAGGCCCGCTGCCCCTGCTTGCCAGCGGCCTTTTCCAACTCAAGTGCATTGACCAGCTCAACGGTAGACAGGAAGCGGATCGACACCCATGCTACTGGATAGCCTCGATCCCTATCGCTCTGGCCAAATACGTCTTCCCGCTGCCCGGCCCGCCAATGAACATCCGGTAAGCTGCCATCAAGGAATAGGTGAAGTATGAACACGCAGACCAGATGTCAGCGTCCACTCTCTTTGATAGAATGCACTCAAGGAAATCCGATGAATGACATCATTTTTTGGATGCCCGAAACTTCCAACCTCCCGGCTGACTCCCCTGTTTTCACCGCCAAAATGCGTGTGAGTAACAGCGTGAGTAACTCGTCATTTACGAATTGATATTTTTTCATATATTTCAATTCGTTATGAGTGGTATGAGATTCCGACTCTCGGCACCACCGGAAGGCCAAAGCGTCCCCGCGATGCACTCCAGGGCATGGCTTATGCCGAAGAAATCCCGCAAGACCCCAAAATCTCCAGTCGCCCCGGCAACCGCCACAGAAACCAGACCAGAACTGGCCGGCATTCTGGTGCGCCTGTATTGCATCATTTATGACGGCTTGCTCCTGCTGGCACTCTGGATGATCACCAGTGCACTGCTGGTGCCGCTGGCCACGCCGGACCAGGCCGCGCAGCAACACCAGCTGACCGTGACACCAGAGGCATTTCGCCAGTTTGTACTGTTCCCCGCCATGGTAGTGATTACCTGGCTGTTCTACGGCTATTTCTGGACACGTGCCGGCCAGACACTGGGGATGCAGACATGGCGGCTCAAGGTGGTCCGTGCCGACGGCAACCTGTTGCGCTGGAGTGATGCCATCACCCGTTGCGCCAGCGCCTGCATGCTCCCGCTTGTTTTCGGCCTGCTCGGCCAACTGGCAACAGGCCGCCCAACAACTGTCGTGCTCAGCATGACGCTGGGGTTTTTCGGTAACTATGCATGGATGCTCTGGAATGGCCGCGGACTGGCCTGGCATGACCAGCTGTCACGTACTGTCGTGCTGCGCCTGCCCCCTGAGGCAAAAGACAAGAAACGTGCGTTTCTCGGCTGGTTTGCCGAGAAGAAGGACTAGCACCGGGCGTGACTCAGGCGGTGCTGCTACCGGCAAAAATCGTCTTGCCGCGCAGCCGGGCCAGATAACCGGAAATCTTTTCTGACACCTGCTGCTCAGCCTCATCACGGGTTTTTTCCACGACTTGCGTGGTTAGCTGCAGCGGGCTTGCCGTTATCGACAGATAACGGGCAATGGTTGACTCCAGACTCTTGTTGAGCAGCCCCTTGCGCACCGGCTTGGGCAGATAGCGAAACACCTGAGCCTGATTGATCAGGTCGACCAGTCGTGACGTATCCTTGAAGCAGGTCAGGATGACCGTGAGCATCTCCGGGCGCTCCTGCTTGAGGGTCTTGATCATTGCAGACAGATCCTCATCCCCCAGACTCAGTTCTGTCACCATGATGGCTACCGGTTTTGTGGCCAGCACTTGCAGGGCGCCCTGTATGGACTGTCGCCAGATGACTTCATGGCGTGCACCAAGGGCCTCCTGTACAGCCTGCCAGGTAGACTCGTCCCGATCCAGAACCAGGCACACCAACCGGTCCGACGCCTGTACAACCGGGGCGGCCGGCCTGGCATCGGCACACTCAAGACGCACACCGATTTCTGCCGCCTGCGCAACTGTATCGCGCAACTCCTTCGGGCCCCATGGCTTGGTGATGTAGCGAAAAATTTCACCCTCGTTGACCGACTCCAGTGCCGCATCGGCATCTGCATAGCCGGTCAGCAGGATACGAATGGTGTCAGGTGCAATGTCGCGTGCATGACGCAACAGCTCACTGCCCGTCATGATGGGCATGCGCTGATCCGAAATCAGTACATGAATCTTTTCCCGCTTGAGGATTTCCAGCGCCTCGTAGCCGTCACTCGTGGCAAACACCTGATACTGCATGCGCAGCAGCAGCCCCAGCGAGCGCAGAATGCGTTCCTCATCATCCACCAGCAGAATCCTTGGCTTGATATTCATGTCGTGCTCCTCAGGATGCAATGGCAGCAACCGCCGCCATCGCCACGTGTTGCGTCTGGCGTGGCAGGACAATCACAAAGCGGGTGCCACGACCCGGTTCGGAGGCAACACGGATGACCCCGCCGTGCTGCTCGATGATTTTCCAGCAGATGGACAAGCCCAGACC
>JBASJP010000109.1:0-4249 GCA_049655345.1 Moraxellaceae bacterium | reverse complement strand
GGTCTGGGGCTGTCAATCTGTCGGCAGCTGGTCGGCTTGATGCACGGCGAGATTGGCGTCAGCAGCGAGCCGGGGCATGGTTCGGTCTTCTGGTTCCGTCTGCCGTTGAGGCGGGCCGTGCTGGACGCAACCCTGCCGCCCGGTACGAGACCGCGCCCCATGGTGGATATCAGCGGGTTGCGGGTGCTGGTGGCAGAAGACAATCCGGTGAACCAGCAAGTGATTGCCGGCTTTCTCAGGAAGCATGGCCTCAATGCGGTCATGGCATCAGATGGTGTCGAGGCCCTGCAGCGGCTCACCGCTAATCATGATGCATTTGATCTGGTGTTCATGGATTGCGAAATGCCGAACATGGACGGTTATACCGCGACAAGCCGCTTGCGCAGGTGGGAGGCGGATGCCGGGCTGAAGCCCGTGCATATTTGCGGTGTCAGTGCCCATGTAATGGCGGAGTACCGTGAGCGCGCCATGCAGTCAGGCATGAGTGACTTTATCGCAAAACCGTTGCGGCGCCCGGATCTGCTGCGAGTGTTGATGGATGTCGCCGAAATGCTGAAGACATAGCGTGGCATGATCTTGTTCATGGTCATGCTGGTGTTTTCCGGATAAGTGATAATGTCAGCTCTTGCATTACTGGCGATGGTTTATGGAATCTGTTGACCTGTTACTGGCCGCGCTTATCTTTGTGGCCGCCATTCTGTATTCCTCGGTAGGTCATGCGGGGGCGTCGGGCTATCTTGCCGCGATGGCGCTTTTCGGGCTGGCGCCGGAGGTCATGAAACCGACGGCACTGGTGCTGAATATTCTGGTGGCCACCGTGGCCAGTTGGAAATTCTGGCGTGCCGGTGCATTTTCCTGGTCGTTGTTCTGGCCGGTTGCCGTTGTGTCTGCACCGCTGGCTTATCTGGGTGGTCTGCTGTCATTGCCGGACGTTGTCTACAAGCCGCTGGTAGGCGTTGTGCTGCTGTATGCGGCCTGGCGATTCATGCGGGGCAATGATTTTTCTGCGCGCGAAACGGTGCCTCCGCCGTTTTATCTGGCAATGCTCGCGGGTGCAGGTATCGGCTTTCTCTCGGGGTTGACGGGTGTTGGCGGCGGAATTTTTCTCAGTCCCCTGTTCCTGTTTTTTGGCTGGGGAAAGATTCGCGAAATTTCCGGTGTGGCGGCACTGTTCATTCTGGTCAATTCCTGTGCCGGGCTGCTGGGCGTGCTGAGCAAGGAAGTCACCCTGCCTGCTGCATTGCCGTGGTGGGGACTGGTGGCGGTACTTGGCGGATTGATCGGTGCGGAAATGGGCAGTCGACGTATGGCTGGACCGAAAATGCAGAAAATGCTGGCTGTGGTGCTGGTGATTGCCGGGCTGAAAATGCTCAGTGTGCTGTTGCGCTAGCAGGTGCCGCCTCGACTTTTTACGGGTCGCGCCTTCTCGTGCCGGTCAGGCAAGTGGAAGTGGCGGATATCAGAAGTTCCAGCGGGCACCCACGGCAAGATGATTGAATAACGCGAACGTATAGACATCATCGTTGTCGGCACCACCTTCGAGAATGCGGTAGCCCACATTGATGTCGGCGCGCGGTCCCTGTGCGAAACGCAGGCCAAGGAATACGTCTTCTGCACGACCCTGTGGCGAGGCAAGGGCGTTGCCCTCGATCACGGCCTGCAGGCTCTCATGCAGGTTCCATTGCAGGCCAAAGCCAACAAGCGGCACCACGCCGAGATTGTCATCGTTGCTCTCGAGTGCGCCTTGTTGCAACGAAATTTCAGCATCACGTACCAGCAGCGTTCCACCCAACTGCCATCGGAATGCGCCCTCATCATCCATGCGATAGCGGTACTCAAGCCGCCAGGTATTGAAGCGGAAATGTCCGGTAGTCGGTGTGCCGGCTGCAAATGTGATGCCGTTGAAGCTCACGGGGGCATCAAAGGTGCCTTCACCCTTCAGGGTCAGTGGTACCAGTTCCACGCGAAGCGAGTGGCGCTCACCCACCGACCGGGAAACGCCCGCGCGAAAGTAGGGTGCGCTGTCCGTTTCAAGGTCATTCGTAAAGTTGAAGCCGGTGCCGCCGACCGAGGGGATGCGAACGTCTGCGCGCGAAGCATTCACAATGCCGGTTTCGGCATCGACTGACCAGGTGCCGGCCGACGCAGGCGCCGCACCAAGAAGCAGGCTGCACGATATTGCACAGTAAAAAGCCTGACGAATGTTCATTCGTGCGTCATTCCTGACAATGCCGTGCAGCATCATGCTGTGTACGTCAGTCCGCCGATTGCAGCGAAAGACCGCGCGTGGCCTGGTCCAGGTAGCGCGAGTCGGACTCCGATCCCAGCTTGATCATCAGGCGCAGGTCGTTTGGCGCATCGGCATGCTTGAGTGCATCTTCGTAGGTGATTTCGCCCGAGGTATAGAGGTCGTAAAGCGCCTGGTCAAAAGTCTGCATGCCCAGATCACGAGATTTTTTCATCAGCTCCTTCAGCAAATGAATTTCACCTTTGCGCACGTGGTCGCTCACCAGCGGGGTGTTGAGCAGTACTTCGATACAGGCACGGCGTGCCTTGCCATCCGGTGTCGGAATCAGCTGCTGTGCCACAATGCCACGCATGTTCAGCGAGAGATCCATGTACAACTGGTGATGACGGTCGGCCGGGAAGAAGTGGATGATGCGGTCGAGTGCCTGGTTGGCATTGTTGGCGTGCAGCGTGGCCAGCACGAGGTGACCGGTTTCGGCGAACGCGATGGCAAAGTCCATCACCTCACGGGTACGGATTTCACCGATCAGAATCACGTCGGGCGCCTGGCGCAGGGTATTCTTCAGTGCCACTTCAAAGCTTTCGGTATCAATCCCCACTTCACGCTGCGTCACGATGCAGCCATTGTGCTGGTGAATGAATTCGATGGGGTCTTCGATGGTGATGATGTGACCGCGCGAGTTGGCGTTGCGATGCCCGATCATGGATGCCAGCGACGTGGATTTACCGGTGCCGGTACCACCCACGAAGATGATGATGCCGCGCTTGGTCATCGCCAGTTCCTTGATGATCTCGGGCAGCTTGAGGTCATCCACTTTCGGAATCGTGGTTTCGATACGACGCAGTACCATGCCGACGAGATTGCGCTGGTAGTAGGCAGAGACACGGAAACGGCCAATGCCGCGCGCAGAGATGGCGAAGTTGCATTCCTTGGTCTGGGCAAACTCCTTGCGCTGCTGCTCGGTCATCACGCCCAGCACCACTTCACGTGTCATTTCCGGGCTGAGCGGTGTTTTGGTGATGGGCAGGATCTTGCCGTTGATCTTGACGGAGGGAGGGACGCCGGCAGTAATGAACATGTCGGAGCCGCCTTTCTGTACCATCAGCTTGAGCAGGTCTTCGAATTCCATGGTGTTGCCTCTGGCGCCTTGCGCCGTTTCTTGTTCCCGACAAGGAAAATGTAGTACGCGGGAGCGGTTTCGGCAGTGAAACCGCGGCCCGCCAATGAAAAATCAGAAGTTCTCGGGTACCTTGGCCTTTTCACGTGCTGATGCCGTGGTCACCAGGCCTTTCTGCACCAGAATCTTCAGGCACTGGTCCAGCGTCTGCATGCCGAGACCGCCACCGGTCTGGATGGCCGAATACATCTGCGCCACCTTGTTTTCACGAATCAGGTTGCGGATGGCAGGGGTGCCGATCATGATCTCGTGCGCAGCAATACGGCCGCCACCGTTTTTCTTCAGAAGTGTTTGCGAGATCACAGCCTGCAGTGATTCCGACAGCATGCCGCGCACCATTTCCTTTTCTTCGGCCGGGAACACATCGATGACACGGTCCATGGTCTTGGCGGCAGAGGTGGTGTGCAGCGTACCGAACACAAGGTGACCGGTTTCGGCGGCGGTCAGGGCAAGACGGATGGTTTCCAGATCTCGCATTTCCCCCACCAGGATGATGTCGGGGTCTTCACGCAGTGCCGAGCGGAGCGCTTCGGAGAAGCCCAGGGTGTCGCGGTGCACTTCACGCTGGTTGACCAGGCACTTCTTGGATTCATGCACGAACTCGATCGGATCCTCGATGGTGAGGATGTGCTCGTAGCGCGTGTTGTTGATGTAGTCGAGCATGGCAGCCAGTGTGGTGGACTTGCCCGAACCGGTGGGGCCGGTAACCAGCACGATGCCTCGGGCAATGTCGGAAATGTTCTGGAACACCTTGCCCATGCCCAGGTCTTCCATGGACAGCACCTTGGAAGGAATGGTACGGAACACGGCGCCGGCGCCGCGGT
>JBASJP010000108.1:0-8497 GCA_049655345.1 Moraxellaceae bacterium | reverse complement strand
ATCGCGCGCTCAAGCACGGTATTGCCGCCCCGCGCTACTGGGATCAGGGTGAAGACGACCGCGAGTTCAAGTTCAATAACTACATCAGCCGTTTTCATTCACGGCATACCGACCTGATGGACCTCATTGCCGGCTATCAGGCGCGTGCCGTGCAGCCGCTGGACCAGATTGCCACTCTGCTCGGCTTTCCCGGCAAGATGGGCATGAGTGGTGCAAAGGTCTGGGATGCTTATCTGGATGGCGATCTGGCCGGCATCCGCAATTACTGCGAAACCGATGTGCTGAATACCTGGCTGGTCTACCTGCGATTCCAGCTCATGCGGGGTCATCTCGATGCTGGCGCCTATGAGGCAGAAGTCGAGCTGACTAGGCAGTTGCTGCAAAAGGAAAGCAAGCCGCACTTCACCGAGTTTCTTGAGGCATGGCAGAAAAACTCTGCGACCTGAGAGCGCACGGCCACCCGAATTATCCGAACCAGCTGAACCAGAACAGAGAACACAATGAGTCGTCGCAGTGAAAAAATGAAAGCCCTCCCGGCCGTCGAGCTCGACATCGACAGCCTTAGCCATGAGGGCCGTGGCCTGTCCCGTATCGACGGCAAGCGCATCTTTGTCGAAGGGGCCTTGCCGGGCGAGCGTGTACGCGCCCAGTTCACCTTCACGCACAAGAAGTACGACGAAGCCCGTACCCTGGACATCCTGCAGCCATCACCGGATCGTGTAACACCTCCGTGTGTGCATTTCGACATTTGCGGCGGGTGCTCCCTGCAGCACATGTCCCGTGATGCCCAGATCGCCTTCAAGCAGAGTGTGCTGGCCGAGCAGTTCCGGCATTTCGGCGGGCTGGAGCCGGAGTCATGGTTGCCACCGTTGCTGGATGAGACCACCGGCTACCGCCGCAAGGCCCGCCTTGGCGTGAAGTACGTCATCAAGAAGGGCGAGCTGCTGGTGGGGTTTCGTGAAAAGAAATCCAGCTTTCTCGCCGACATCCGTTCCTGCGCAATTCTGGATGAGCGGATAGCGTCACAATTGCTGGCGCTGCGCGAGGTCATCAACGGGCTGGCCCTGCGCGACCGCATTGCACAGATCGAAGTGGCCGCCGGTGACGACGAAGTGGCACTGGTGTTCCGCCATATGGACCCTCTGCCCGAGTCCGATGTACAGGCGCTGGTCGCTTTCAGTGCAGCCAGAAACTGGATGCTTTATTTGCAGCCGGGCGGCCCCGATTCGGTGCATCGTGTCTATCCTGAAACAGGGGAGGATCGGCTGTCATATGCCTTGCCCGACTTTGGCCTGCGACTGTTCTTCCATCCCATGGACTTCACCCAGGTAAACGCCGGTATCAACCGCAAGATGCTCAATCTGGCACTGGACTTGCTTGATCCACAGCCAGGGGATCGCGTGCTTGACCTGTTCTGCGGCCTTGGCAACTTCACCTTGCCGCTGGCAACCCGCGCGGCTGAAGTGATCGGCGTCGAAGGCATTCAGGCCATGGCAGATCGCGGCATGGAAAACGCCCGGCGCAATAACCTGACCAATGTGTCGTTTTATGCGCAGGATCTGACCCAGGACTTCTCGCAGCAGCCGTGGGCAAAGCAGGGCTTCGACCGTCTGCTGATCGACCCGCCGCGCAGTGGTGCCGAGGAGGTGGTCAAGTACCTGCCAAAGTTCGGCGCAAAGCGGATTGTGTATGTCTCCTGCAACCCCGCCACGCTGGCGAGGGATGCCGGTCTGCTCAAGGATGCCGGCTATCGGCTGCTCAAGGCGGGGGTGATGGACATGTTCACGCATACCACGCATGTTGAGTCGATTGCGGTCTTTGAAAAGAAATAGGTTTCGTGGGAGTGGCTTTAGCCGCGAATACGCTGGCTGGAAAATTCGCGGCTAAAGCCACTCACACAAAAAAAGCGGATCTAAAAAGAAGAGCTGACGATGGTAAAGGTTCGCGAAGACTATCCGCAGATGTCTGATGGCTCAGTCGATCTGGATGCCTGGCTGGCGCGTATCGGCACCAAGGTGGCCCTGTACGACCCGGACGCGCTCAAGCGCGCCTGCGAGTTTGCACGCAAGCTGGATGAAGAAAACTCGGCGCGCGAGCATGTCTGGTCTGCCCGCACATCCAGCTTTCTCACCGGTCTGGCCATGGCCGACATCCTGGCCGATTTGCGCCTGGATCAGGAATCCCTGACGGCCGCCGTGCTCTATCGCGCCGTGCGCGAAGGCAAGACCACACAGGCGGTCATCGAGAAGACCTTCGGGTTTGATATTGCCCACCTGATCGATGGCGTGCTGCGCATGGCAGCCATCAGCCAGATCGTCAATCCCGACAAGAAAGCCGGCTTTGGCAAGGACCAGCAGCAGCTCGATAATATTCGCAAGATGCTGGTAGCGATGATTGATGATGTGCGGGTTGCACTCATCAAGTTGTCCGAGCGTACCTTCGCCATTCGCGAGATCAAGGACGCCACGCCGGAGCGACGCCAGCGCGTGGCCCGTGAAATTTTTGACATCTATGCGCCACTCGCGCACCGCCTTGGCATCGGTCACATCAAGTGGGAGCTGGAGGATCTGTCATTCCGGTATCTCGAACCGGAGTCCTATAAGCACATTGCCCGCCTGCTGGATGAAAAGCGGCTGGATCGTGACGAATACATCCAGAATGTCATTTCCTCACTGAAAGGCATGCTCGACCGGATGGGCATGCACTCCGAGGTAACCGGACGCGCCAAGCACATCTATTCCATCTGGCGAAAAATGCAGCGCAAGAAGATTTCCTTCAACGAAGTCTACGATGTGCGTGCCGTTCGGGTGCTGGTGCCCGAGGTTCGTGACTGTTATGCCGCGCTGGGTGTGGTGCACTCACTTTACAAGCATATTCCCCGCGAGTTCGACGACTACATCGCCACGCCCAAGGAAAACGGCTATCGCTCGCTGCATACCGCCGTGATCGGGCCGCAAGGCAAGCCGCTGGAAGTGCAGATCCGTACGTTTGACATGCATGAAGAAGCCGAGCTTGGCGTCTGCGCGCACTGGCATTACAAGGAAGGCACCAAGGGCGGCAAGAACGCCGGTTACGAAAGCAAGATTGCCTGGTTGCGCCAGGTGCTGGAGTGGCAGGAGGACATGGGCGAGGCCCAGCTCGAGGACTTTGCCGAGCAACTTAACCAGGCCATCCATGACGACCGTATTTACGTGTTTACCCGCGATGGCCATGTCATCGACATGCAGGCGGGCGCCACCCCGCTGGATTTTGCCTATCACGTGCACACGGCGGTAGGTAACGGCTGCCGTGGCGCCAAGGTGAACGGCCGCATCGTGCCGCTCAACTACAAGCTGCAGACCGGTGAGCAGGTGGAGATCATGACCACCCGCAACGGCATACCCAGCCGTGACTGGTTGTCGTCCTCGCTGGGCTACCTGAACACCACGCGCGCGCAGGCCAAGGTGCGCCACTGGTTCAAGCAGCAGGACCGCGAGAAGAACATTGTTGAAGGCCGTGAGCTGCTGGAGCACGAATTCATGCGGCTGGGCATCAGCCTTGCCCGTCATGACCTCGATACGCTTGCCCCCCGGCTCAATGTAAAGACCGGCGACGACGTGCTGTCCGGCATCGGTGCCGGCGACATCCGCATCAGCCAGGTCATCAGCCTCATGGGTGCCCGCGTGGACAGCAGTGCCCAGCAGGACCTCCTGCCCAGGGATATTGTCAGCCGCTCGCGCCGCACCCTGTCGGGGTCACCCATCATCATCGAAGGTGTTGGCAACCTGCTTACGCATATCGCCAACTGTTGCAAGCCCATTCCCGGCGAACCGATTGTTGGTTACATCACGCAAGGCCGTGGCGTTTCCGTACACAGTCGCGGCTGTCCGGAGTTCATGCACCTGCAGGAAACCGAGCCGGCCCGAGTGGTTGACGTGCAATGGAACCAGTCCGAAACGGATGTCTACTCCGTGGATATCCATATCCGTGCCTGGGACCGTACCGGCCTGCTGCGCGACATCACCGGCGTTTTGGCCAACGAGCATGTGAATGTCACGGGGCTGCAAACACACTCCAACAAGAGCGATGGCACAGCCAGCATGCAGGTCACGGTCGAGATCGGCAGCCTCAATGCCCTCGGTCGCCTGCTCGCCAAGATCGAACAACAGCCAAACGTGATCGAAGCCAGACGTTATTCGGCCTGACTCCCGGGATTCATCCATGTCCGCACTGCAACAGCTTCTGCACATCATGACCCGTCTGCGCGACCCGCAGACCGGTTGTCCCTGGGATCTGGAGCAGGATTTTTCCACTATCGCCCCCTACACGCTGGAAGAGGCGCATGAAGTTGCCGATGCCATTGCCCGTGGCGACATGGATAACCTGTGCGAAGAGCTAGGCGATCTGTTGCTGCAGGTAGTGTTTCACGCACAGATGGCCAGCGAGCAGGGACTGTTTGATTTCGAGCAGGTTGCCGCCGGCATCGTCGACAAGATGATTCGCCGACATCCGCATGTGTTCCCGAATGGCCGCCTTGATAGCAGTCTGGATGCCGAGACGGTGGCGATAGAAAGCCGAGAAGTGGTGGCCAACTGGGATGCCATCAAGAAAGCAGAAAAAGCCGCAAAAGGTGAGCATCACCACCGCATCCTCGATGGCATCACCTCAGGCCTGCCCGCCCTCACACGTGCCGAAAAACTGCAGCGCAAGGCCGGCAAGGTAGGCTTTGACTGGAACGACCCGCGCGCCGTGATCGCCAAGCTGCGTGAAGAGCTGGACGAGATCGAGGCCGAGCTGGACCACGGCACGCAGGCTGCGCGGGAAGAAGAACTGGGCGACCTGCTGTTCTGCGTGGTGAATCTGGCACGCCATCTCGATCTGGACAGTGAAATGGCGCTGAAAAAGGCCAACATCAAATTCCAGCGCCGCTTTGCCCACATCGAGGACCGGCTGGCAGAGCAGGGTACCCCCTTCAGCGCGGCCAGCCTCGAACAGATGGAAGCCCTCTGGGTAGAAGCCAAGCAGCAGGAAGCCCGTTAAATCCTTGTGCTTGTGCCTGTGACGGGAGCGGCTTTGCCCTTGTGGTACGCAGAGCGCAGCTGCGATGTGCTCCTGCGGTGTTCATTTTTTAGCCAACCCACTGATTTCATGCTTGTTTTGCCTGTTTGTGGTGCTTGACTGTGCCGTCATCGTCCTGTAACTAGGAGTTCATTAATCACGGGCAATCACTTCCTCAGCCCGTTCTGCGTCTCCTGGCAGCTTCAGACTGACCGGGCTGTCTTGCTCTCCCTCTGCTGAAATCAAAAATTCATATATTTGTCATACGGTTGTAGCTTTTTCTTAAAGTCAGGTGTACGTTCTGGCTCAAGCTTCCGCGTCAGGGCGGTGCATGAACACAGGCATGCGCTCCCTTTCAGGGCAAAACCCGACCGGATGGCTACAACCAAATAAAGGTATCAGGAGATACACGTATGAATCGCAAGCTGCTCGCTCTGGCTGTTACCGCTGCTCTGGCTGCTCCTCTGGCTGCCCAGGCCGCTCCGACCGTTTATGGTCAGCTGAACATGTCCGTGGATCTGGTTGACTGGGATGACGGCACTAATGATGGTCAGGACTTTGAAGTCAACTCCAACACTTCCCGTCTGGGCGTGAAGGGCGAAGAAGCACTGACTAATGGCTACAGCGCGGTTTACAAGATTGAGTTTGGTGTCCAGGGTGACGTTGCTTCTGGCGTGTCTGGTCGTGACCGTTATCTGGGCCTGAAGAGCAACTGGGGTACAGTCAAGCTGGGTGCTTATGACAGCCCGCTCAGGACCTCGCAGGGCATGGTCGACCAGTTCAATGACATGACCTACACGGACATGGGCAACTTTGTGACTGGTGAGAACCGTCTGAACAATGTCATTGGCTACGAAAGCCCGAAGATTGCTGATGTGCTGAACGTAAATGTTGCAGTGCAGTCTGGTGAAGACACGGCTGTTGGTGAAGATGATGATGGCATTTCCGTATCGGTAGTCTTTGACTCCAATGGACTCTATCTCGCTGCAGCAATGGATAATGACATTGTTGATGGTTTGATTAGTGACACTGTTCAGGCTCTCTTCAATGCCATTCCATTGCCTTATCCGGGTGACGAGCCGTTCGCTCGGGATGCAGTGCGTCTGACTGCTGGCTACACGATGGACGCCCTGCAGTTTGGTGCGATGATTCAGACTTCTGAGTTTGCCAATGAAAACAATACCGGCTTCTCTATGGATGAAGAGTCAATTCTTCTGAGTGCTGCGTACACCATGGGCAAGAATGTCCTCAAGGGTCAGTATGTGATGGCCAACTATGATCTTGGTGCAGGTGCCGAGATTGATTCCTCTGCCCTGATTGTTGGCATGGATCACAACTTTACCCAGACCACGAAGGTTTTTGCCCAGCTTGGCCTTTCAACGACAGAAGTGACCGGGGCAAATGACCTGGATGCCAATGTACTGACTGTCGGCATGCAGACCAAGTTCTAATCGGTCCGTAGTCCGGAAAAAGCCCGCTTCGGCGGGCTTTTTCATGTCTGCGATTTGATGGGGCATAAAGGAATTAGCTTATATAAACAAAATACATATGTGTCATCGAACTGTCATTTCCGGGACACAGCACTGTCATTTTCTCTCCGGATACTTGCCCCCAAGTTGTGGATCAGCCATGACCTCAAAAAACCAAGCAAGTGTCCGAGGAGACTCCGAGAATGAAACGTACCCTGATCGCCCTGGCTGTAACTGCTGCCGTAGCTGCCCCGATGGTTGCCCAGGCTGCTCCCAAGGTCTATGGCAAGCTTATCCTCTCCGTTGAGCAGTACGAGAAGAACTACGAGGATGTGAGCAAGCTGGACGAAGAGTACAGCCGTCTGCAGAGCAATAACTCGCGTTTTGGCGTCAAGGGTGAAGACGAGCTGACCGCAACCCTGAGTGCGGTGTACATGATCGAGTGGCAGGTTGATGGCGACACTGCCGGCACGACCGACCTGAAGGGACGCAATCGCTACCTCGGCATCAAGAGCCAGGATCTCGGTACTGTCAAGCTGGGTGCGTACGATACCTACCTGAAGCTGGCCCAGGACAAGGCTGACCTGTTCAATGACCTGTTCGGCGACATGGAATACGTGATTGCCGGTGAAAACCGCGTCAACAATGTTGTTGGTTATGAAAGCCCCAAGCTTCTGGATGCCCTGCAGGTCAACGTCATGATGCAGACCCAGGATAACAACAACACTATTCCTGCCCCGCACCAGAATGGCGTGTCGTCTTCCGTTACCTACAACAACGAAGACATGGGTCTGTATGTTGCCCTGGCAATGGACAACAACATTCATGGCAAGACAGCCCTGAGTGGCACCCGTGAAAGCGACAGCCTCCGTCTGGTGGCCACCTACAAGATTGGTGACCTGTTCCTGTCGGGTATTTATGGTGTGAGCGAAGCGTCTAGCGGCCCGGGCAATGAAGAAACCGGCATGACCTTTGCTGCCGGCTACAAGATCGGCGACCAGACCATCAAGGTTTCCTACGGTGTTGCCGAAGCGGATGAAAACACGGCTGCCACCCAGGAGCGCACCCTGCTGAACGTGGGTGTTGACCACAACTTCACCTCCAAGACCAAGGCCTATGCCTTCTACACCATGCGTGAAGAAGACAAGCTGGCTGCCAATGGCGACTCGGATGATGCATCCATCGCTGTGGGCCTCGAACACAGCTTCTAAGTCTTGCGCAGCGTACCGGCCAGGGATGGCCAACCCAGTGTTTGTGTTGTGTTTACCTGTGTGCACGGAGCACCTTGCGAAAAGGATGTCATTCAAACCCGCCCGCCCCGGCGGGTTTTTTTATACCGGAATCTTCCTAAGTCATTGATTTGAGACTATCTCGTCAGCCTTTCATTGTGGGTTTGGCGAGCCTCGTGCTAACATTCTTTCCCGTCTTTTGGTCCGTTTTTGCCACCCCCTGGCAATGCGGCACCGCACCTGAATTCTCTTGTTGTCTGGATCCTTCATGACTAAGTACATCTTCGTTACCGGCGGTGTTGTTTCCTCATTGGGCAAAGGCATCACGGCGGCCTCGCTGGCAGCACTGCTGGAAGCACGCGGTCTCAAGGTCACGATGACCAAGATGGACCCGTACATCAATGTCGATCCGGGCACCATGAGCCCTTATCAGCACGGTGAAGTATTTGTCACCGACGACGGCGCCGAGACTGACCTTGACCTGGGCTATTACGAACGCTTCCTGCGCCATGCGCGCATGAGCAAGGCCAACAACTTCACGTCCGGCCGCATCTATCTGGATGTCATCCAGAAAGAGCGCCGTGGTGATTATCTGGGCGCCACCGTCCAGGTCATTCCGCACATTACCGATGCCATCAAGCAGCGCATCCGCGAAGGCGGCAAGGGCTTCGACGTCGCCATTGTCGAGATCGGCGGTACGGCGGGTGACATCGAGTCGCTGCCGTTCATGGAAGCCGTGCGCCAGATGCGTGTCGAGCTGGG
>JBASJP010000107.1:0-4341 GCA_049655345.1 Moraxellaceae bacterium | reverse complement strand
GTACCTTTTTATGCAGTCATTCAGATTATGTCACAGTGAAATCTTTGAGCAGAAGCCTTGCTGGCGCTCTCGCCTTAGGTGGGGCCATCAATACCACCGAATTAGGGCAATTATATAAGTAGTGTTCCTGCGCTGTTATCGATGCTGGGCACGCTGCGAGCAAGGTCCAGCAGGATAATCATGGAAATTTCGGCCGGAGCTTCCAATTACTCCCACTGTCTTCTGGACAATAAAAAACCCTTGGTATCAGCAACGGTACCAAGGGTTTTTGAATCTGGAGCGGGCGATGGGAATCGAACCCACGGCTCGAGCTTGGGAAGCTAGGGTATTACCATTATACGACGCCCGCTAAGGCTGGACTGATGCCAGCGGGTGCATGGTACGGATTCCGGCGCCGTTCGTCGACCACCCTGCACAGCTTTAGTCACCCTGCGCCCAAGCGCCGGCATTACCGGCGGTCCGGCCTGGCCTGCCGCTGACACCCGTTACGGCCAGATGGTGCGCCCACGCACATTTCCGGATTTGCTTTTGTCATAGTCTGGCGGTCGCTGAACCCACCACCGACTCGCCGCCATGCAACGCAATGTGAATGTGTATGCCGTGATTGCCAGCGCCATGCTTGCCGTGGCGCTTTTTGCTTGCTGGACCAGCTGGAGCGGCTTTCGCCTCTCCAGCACGCCAACCCAGATGCGGGTGCTGCTGGAGGCCCTGCGCTGGTATGTCATCACCCAGACCCTGATGACGTTGCTGGTGCTGGCCACCCTCGGCTGGATCTATCGCCTGCTGCGGGGACGTGACCAGCGCGAGGCGGCCACCCGTGCCGCCATGGCCCGTGCCCACGCAGAAGTCCTTCACAGCCGGGAACAGATGCAGCGGCTCAATGACCGGCAGAACGCCATGCTGGCGATGTCACGCAAGGTGCAGTCGGCCATTGGTGTCGAGCAGTTCTCGCAGGTGCTGCTGGCGGAGCTGTGTACGGCCTGCGATGCCATTGTCGGCATGGTCTGGCTTAACCGGGGCAAGGCCGGGCTGCGCTGCGTGGCCTCGCGGTGCATCGGGGGCATGGGTGGAGATACCGGGGGTAGCATTGGGGGACGGCAGCTGGAGCTGGACGAAGGCGAGGGCATGGTGGGTCAGGTGGCGGCATCCGGCCGCATGACCAGTTATGCCGTGCCACCGGGCTATCTTCAGATAGAAAGCGGCAGCCTGAGCCTGGTGCCGGCCTGCACCATCCTGTTGCCGGTGCGCTATCAGGACGAGACGGTCGCCGTGTTCGAGTTTGCGCTCATGGCGCAGCCCGATGCCGACAAGCTGGGCTTTGTGCGGGAGATGCTGGAGTCGATGGCGGTGCGCTACTTCATGTTCAGTTCGCGCGAAAACCCGGAATCGGTGCCGCTGTCGGTACGGCGCACGCTGGCCGCCACGGCCTGAATCGGCTGCCCGGCCGGGGCCGCTCAGGCCTCAGCCAGACAGACCTCAATCAAACAGCAGCAAGTATCAGTCAGACATCAATCAGGCAGCGGTACTGGCCCTGCTGCCCGTGCGGGATGAAGCCCATGGCCAGCAGCATCTCGGGCACGCCTTCCTGGGTAAGGTCGAAGTCGGCCTCCAGCCAGCGCGTCTTGCGCTCCAGCTCCAGGCGACGCACCTCTTCTACCAGACGGTCGGCCACGCCACGGCCACGGGTGGCATGGTGCACGCAGAGGTAGCGCAGGTAGCGGGTATCGGTCTCGCCGCGTACCAGTACCGAGGCAATGTAGTGGCCATTGAACACACCCACATAAAGGGTGTCGCCATCACTGACGGCATCGGCCAGTACCTGCACTGCGGCAGCGGCAGACACAAACTCCGGAGAGTCGGCATAGACCTTCTCCAGATCAGCAGCAATGTGCGGGGAGAGGGGGGTGGCGGCGACCGAAACCAGAACAGGCATGACAACTCCAGCAAATAACCCACAGGACGATGCGGACGGTAGCACAAAGCCCGGCATTTGTGGCCCCGGGTGCCTGCCGGGAGCGGGCAGGGTATAATGCCGTTTTGATCCCGCACGAGTTCCCCCATGACTGCTCGCCAGGCCGAAGTCGTTCGCAATACCAATGAAACCCGCATCCGCGTTGCCATCAATCTGGACGGCACAGGACAGGGCAAGCTCAACACCGGCATGCCTTTTCTGGACCACATGCTGGACCAGATCGTGCGGCACGGTCTGATCGACCTTGATATCACCTGCGAGGGCGACCTGCACATCGATGCCCACCACAGCGCCGAAGACACCGGCATCACGCTGGGTCAGGCGTTTGCCAAGGCACTGGGCGACAAGAAAGGCATCCGTCGTTATGCACATGCCTATGTGCCGCTGGACGAAGCCCTGTCGCGCGTGGTGATCGACATCTCCGGCCGCCCCGGTCTGGAATTCAACGTGGAATACACGCGTGCCCGTGTCGGCGATTTCGACGTGGACCTGTTCTATGAATTCTTCCAGGGCTTTGTGAATCACGCCGGCATGACGCTGCACATCGACAACCTGCGTGGCCGCAATGCGCATCACCAGATTGAAACCGTGTTCAAGGCCTTTGCCCGTGCCCTGCGCGGTGCCGTGGAGCTTGATCCGCGCATGCAGGGCGTGATGCCGTCCACCAAGGGCAGCCTGTAATCCATGACAACCGTTGCTGTTCTGGATTACGGCATGGGCAACCTGCACTCGGTGGCGAAAGCCCTTGAGCATGTAGGTGCCAGCCGCGTGGAAGTCACCAACGATCCGGTGCGCGTGCGTGCGGCCGATCGCATTGTGCTGCCCGGTCAGGGTGCCATGCGCGACTGCATGGCCGAGATGAAGCATTACGGTGTGGATGCCGAAGTGCGCGAAATCATCGGCAACAAACCGCTGCTCGGCATTTGTGTCGGCATGCAGGCGTTGCTGGCGCGCTCGGAAGAAAACAACGGCGTGGATGGTCTGGGCATTTATGCCGGCGACGTGAAATTCTTCGGCAATGACCGCGTGGAAAATGGCGAAAAGCTGAAAGTGCCGCACATGGGCTGGAACGAAGTCTGGCAGACGCAGGCGCACCCGTTATGGAGCGGCATTGCCGATGGCAGCCGCTTCTATTTTGTGCACAGCTATTATTGCGCGCCGACCGATCCTGCGCTGTGTGCCGGCAAGTCGCATTACGGTCTGGACTTCTGTTGCGCCCTGGCGCGCGACAACATGTTTGCCGTGCAGTTTCATCCGGAAAAGAGTTCGACCGCAGGCCTGACCCTGCTGAAGAACTTCCTTGACTGGGCTCCCTGATTTTTCTTTTCACGCACGGGCATTGTCATTGCCCTGTGCGTGACTGTTTGACGAGAACGTGACCATGCTGATTATCCCCGCCATCGATCTGAAAGACGGCAAGTGCGTGCGCCTGAAACAGGGCCGCATGGAAGACGACACCGTATTTTCCGACGACCCTGTTGGCATGGCCACGCACTGGGTGGAGCAGGGCGCGCGTCGCCTGCATCTCGTCGACCTCAACGGCGCCTTTGCCGGCACGCCTATTCACGGCGAAATCGTCACCGCGATTGCAAAAAAATATCCGAACCTGCCCATCCAGATCGGTGGCGGCATCCGTTCACTGGAAACAATTGAAGCCTATGTAAAAGCCGGCGTGTCGTTTGCCATCATCGGCACCAAGGCCGTGAAAGACCCGCAGTTTGTGGTCGATGCCTGCAAGGCCTTTCCGGGCAAGATCATTGTCGGCATCGACGCCAAAGACGGCCTCGTTGCTACTGACGGCTGGGCCGAAGTGTCCACCGTAATGGCCGTCGATCTGGCGCAGCAGTTCCGCAACGCCGGCGTGAGCGCCATTGTGTACACCGACATCGCCCGCGACGGCATGATGCAGGGCGTGAACGTGGAAGCCACCGCACAACTGGCCCGTGATGGCGGCATTCCGGTGATCGCCTCGGGCGGCGTTACCAACATTGATGACATCAAGCGCCTGAAGGTGGTTGCGTCCAGCGGCATCATCGGTGCGATTACCGGCCGCGCGATTTACGAAGGCACCATCAATGTTGCCGAAGCACAAGCGCTGGCAGATGCGCCCTGACCGGTTTGTGGGAATGGCATGTGAAACTCTGCTGTGGGAGCGGCTTCAGCCGCGAACCGGTTGTCATGTCATTCGCGGCTAAAGCCGCTCCCACAGGCCGCTCCCACAAAAGACATGACTGATGAATAGTGACAGCGCCCGCGCCTGGGTACGACTGCCGTCCGGCAAGCGCCTGGACCTGCTCAACCCCACGCCGTTTGACTGGGATGACGAGGATCTGGCGATCGGACTGGCGCGCACCTACCGCTGGGGCGGT
>JBASJP010000106.1:0-2848 GCA_049655345.1 Moraxellaceae bacterium | reverse complement strand
ATTGGCACCAGCGGCTGCAACGACTGCCATACGCCCGGTTACATGCAAAAGGACGGCCACGTGCCCGAGTCCGAATGGCTGACCGGCGAGGGCATCGGATGGCAAGGGCCATGGGGCACGACCTATGCGGCCAACCTGCGTCTTTCGCTCAGTCAACTGACAGAGCCGCAATGGCTCGACCGTGCACGCAGTGCGTTCCGGCCGCCCATGCCGGGCTTCAACCTGCGCGCGATGACCGATGCCGACCTCAAGGCCATCTACCACTACGTGAAGAGTTTGCCGGTCAAGGGTGACCCGTCGCCGGCCTATGTGCCGCCGGGCGGGCAGGTCGCCACGCCCTATTTGGATTTGACGCCCAAAAATCTGCCCAAGCAGACAGCCGCCCGATGAGCAAGGAATCCACCATGAACGAAGTCATCGACAACGGCGCCTTGCGCACCATGCTGAAAACCATGCAGACGATCCGCCGCTACGAAGAAAAGGCCGCTGCCATGCAGGCTGCCGGTCAGGCCGCCGGCACCTGCACCTCGGTCGGACAGGAAGCCGCCGCCGTCGGCGTGGTCGCGGCATTGGGCGCGGACGACCTCATCCTCACCAACCACCGCAGCGCCGGTCACCTGCTCGCGCGGGGCGCCGATCCGGCGCGCATTTGTGCCGAAGTGCTCGGCAAGGCCACCGGCTACTGCAAGGGCAAGAGTGGATCGCTGCACGTGTCGGCGAAGGAACTTGGCGTGGTGCTCACTTCCACCATCGTCGGCGCGGAACTCTCGCTCGCCGCCGGCGTGGGCCTGGCCTTGTCCATGCAGGGGCGCAACAATGTGGTCGCCTGCTTCTTTGGCGACGGTGCCGCCTGCGAAGGTTCGTTCCACGAATCGCTCAACCTCGCCGCAGTGTGGAAGCTGCCGATCCTGTACGTGTGCGAAAACAACCAGTGGCAGGCCTTCGTGCATCGACGCGAGACCATGCCCATGGACCACGTCAGCACTTGGGCCGCGTCGCACGGCATGCCCGTCGCCACCGTGGACGGCAACGACGTGGAAGCGGTGTACCGCGCCGCGCAAGTCGGCATCGCCCACATCAAAGCCACCGGACAGCCGTATTTCCTCGAAACCTGCACCTACCGCACGCGCGGCCATTACGAGCCCGACGACCAGGCTTATGTGGACAAGAACGAACTCGCTGCCTGGCGCGCAAAGGACCCGATTGATCGCCTGCAGAAAAAATTGGAATTGAATGCACAGGAAATCCAGGCCATCAACAAGCGCGTGCTTGAACGCATCGAGGCCGCGTGGGACACGGCTATGGCCGCGCCCTATCCCAGCGTCGCTGAACTGACCACCGATGTCTACGCCTAAGGAGAACAACACCATGCAAACCCTCACCATCAACGACGCCATCGGCCAGGCCATCGCCGAGGAAATGCGCCGAGATCCCAGCGTGATGATGTTCGGCGAAGGAGTCGCCACCAAGCGCGGCGACCTCCTGCAGGAATTTGGCGACAAGCGCATTCGCAACACACCGCTCGCAGAAGGCATCATCGCAGGCGCGGCCGTGGGTGCTTCCGCCATGGGCATGCGCCCGGTGATCGACCTGCTGTTCGCGCCCTTTCTGACGCTGGCCATGGATGAGCTCGTCAACAGCGCCGGCAAGCTGCGCTACCTATCGGGCGGTCAGTTCAAATTTCCGCTGGTGGCCATGGCCATGACCGGCACCGGCTGGGCCGTGGGCGCGCAGCACAACCACAACCTGGAAGCCTGGTTCGTGCACAGTCCCGGCCTCAAGGTGGTGATGCCCTCCACCGCGGCCGACTTCAAAGGCCTGATGAAATCCGCCATCCGCGACGACAACCCGGTGCTGTTCTTCGTGGAAATGGCCATGACTTACGAAACCGGCAACGTGCCTGACGGCGAGCACCTCGTGCCATTGGGCCGCGCCGTCGTGCGCCGCACCGGCAGCGATATCACGCTCATCTCCTACGGCAAGACCGTGCGCGCCTGTGAGAAGGCAGCTTCGCTGCTCGCCGAGAAGGGCGTGTTCGCCGAAGTCATCGACCTGCGTTCGCTCAAGCCGCTGGACGAAGAGGCGATTCTCGCTTCAGCACGCAAGACCGGGCGCGTGCTGGTGGTGCACGAAGCCAACCGCATGTGTGGCGTGGGCGCTGAAGTCGCCGCGATTGTTGCGGAGAAGGCATTCGATGCGCTCAATGCACCGGTGCTGCGCCTCACCAGCCCGGATGTGCCGGCACCCTCGAGTTATCCACTGGAACTCGCGTTCGCGCCGCAGGCGGATGCCATCATGGCCGCCGCTGAAAGCCTGCTGGTGCAATCCGATAACAAAGCCGAACCTGCGCTGGCAGTGAATGCAGGCTAGCAGTCAAGCTTTACCGGCCTCTCCACCACCAGCCTGAAGCGGCCGCGTCCGGTTTTTTCGATGCGCAGATAAGGACAGCGCTCCGCCAGACGGCGTTGCAAAAGAATCAGCCGCGCTTCCAGGTTGTCGCTGATGTCGGGCAGGCGCAGCGAAGCATCGAGCCGCAGTTCGCGGTTGGAAAATTCGCTGCGCCCCAGGGCATGGCCTGACAGGAGCTTCCACAGGATGGCGCCGGCCACGCCCTTGATCAGATACTCGCCGTCGACAAACACACTGTTGTCGGCGGGGTATATCTTGATCGCCACTTCCGCGCCGCTCGACACAAAGGCTGCAGGCGCGACAGACTGGTCGTCGCCGCTTTCGCTGTTCTGCTCGAAAAGCTGCATGGCGAATCCCAACTGGCCGGTTATCGCCATCAACGCATCCTCGTCTTCGTAGGTAAAACGCAGCTTCTGCTCGCTTTCCACGTACAACACAC